>JAGVCC010000191.1 GCA_020059395.1 Chitinophagales bacterium
AGCTGAAGTAGAAAATGAAAGAAGGATTGGGTATGCATACTATGTTACCAATCCGGCTAAATTAATTGATGAAGAATATCCCAAATGGGCAACTAAATGGGGTGTAAAATACTAAACTAAAAAGAGGACGTATGACATTGTCAAAATTTACATTAAAGAACATTAACACAGCTGGTGTTACCAATGTGCCGGATGGTGTGTTTGAATTACCGGAGAAAGTATTACAATTCGGCACCGGTGTTTTATTGCGTGGCCTGCCTGATTATTTTATAGATAAAGCCAACCGTGCCGGTCTGTTTAATGGAAGAGTGGTGGTAGTAAAATCAACCAGTGGTGGCGACAGCGTTGCATTTGAAAAACAAGACGGCTTATATACGCTTTGCATCAGAGGTTTGGAAGAAGGTAAACCTGTTGAAGAGAATATTATCTGTTCCGCTATCAGCCGTGTGTTATCTGCAAAGGATGAGTGGGCGGCAGTTTTAAAATGTGCTCATAACCCGGAAATGCAAATTGTTATTTCAAACACAACAGAAGTTGGTATTGAACTGATAAAGGAAGATATTCATCAGCACCCACCGGTATCTTTCCCAGCTAAACTGTTAGCATTCTTATACGAACGCTATAAAGCATTTGATGGCAGCGCACAATGCGGAATGGTAATTGTGCCAACAGAATTAATTACAGACAATGGAAAAAAATTAGAAGCAATTGTTTTTGAGTTAGCGCATTTAAATGGCCTGGAAGAAAACTTTATTGAGTGGCTGGAAAAACACAATCATTTCTGCAACTCATTAGTTGACCGTATTGTACCCGGCAAGCCCGATGCTGCTGCTAAGCAAAAATTAGAAAACGATTTGGGCTACAAGGATGATTTAATAACCATGAGCGAAGTGTACCGCTTATGGGCAATTGAAGGAGATGAAAAAGTAAAAACTGTTTTAAGTTTTGCTTCCGCAGATGCCGGTGTGGTAATTACGGCTGATATCACTGTTTTTAAAGAATTAAAACTGCGTATGCTCAATGGTACGCACTCATTAAGTTGTGGTGTGGCATTTTTAGCAGGCATCACTTCTGTAAAAGAAGCAATGGATAATAAAATTGTTTCGGCATTTATTAAAAATTTAATGACAGAAGAGATTGCCAAAGCCATTCCATACAATTTGCCACAGGCAGATGCACAGGCATTTGCTGCAAAAGTGCTGGACCGTTTTGGTAACCCAAGTATAGAACATCACTGGATAAATATTACCCTCAACTTTACACAAAAGCTGGAGATGAGGGTGGTGCAGGTATTGCAGCGTTATGCAGAATTGTATAAGTCTGTGCCTGAGAATTTTGCATTGGGCTTTGCCGCATACATTGTATTTATGCATCCGGTTAAAAAAGATGGAGATGTATATTATGGTAATGCCAATGGCAAAGACTATCCAATAAAAGATGTAAAAGCCGGTTGGTTTTATGAGCAATGGAATAACTTTGCGCCACAGCAAGTAGTGCAAAATGTGTTAAGCAATGCCGCATTGTGGAATACAGATTTATCTGCAATACCAGGCTTTGCCGAAGCTGTTACAGAAAATGTGGAAGACATTTTGGCTAATGGCATGCAGGCTGTACTGGCTGAAACAGAGACCGTAAAATAAATATTAATCATGAAAAAAATCCTTTTCTCCTTTAGGGGATAGGGGCTAATAGATATGAAACAAAAAGTTCTACAAGTTCACCCCAAAGACAATGTGCTGGTGGCTTTAACAGATTTAATTAAAGGCGACGTAATAGAATACAATAGCGCCTCATACACTTTACAGGATGATGTAAAAGCAAAACACAAATTTTTTACCGAAGACTTAAAAAAAGGCGACAGTATTATAATGTATGGAGTGCTGGTTGGTAAAGCACAGTATGATATTACTAGGGGAAGCTGGATGAATACCGACAATACCAAACATGCCGCCGAACCATACGCCTACCGCAAAACAAATTTTAAATGGACGGCCCCCGATGTATCAAAATTTGCAGGCTGCACATTCAACGGCTATCACCGCAGCGATGGTAGAGTAGGTACAGCTAACTACTGGTTGTTTGTGCCAACTGTTTTTTGCGAAAACAGGAATATGGATGTGATAAAAGAAGCTTTACATAATGAATTGGGTTATGCAGTAACGGATAAATACAAACGCTTTACAAAAGAATTAATTGAAGCCTACAAAGAAGGAAAAGAATTTCCCTCAGTAGAGTTTTTTGCTCCTTCCCCTTCGGGGAAGGCTGGGATGGGGCCTCGTGTTTTCGGCAATGTCGACGGTATAAAATTTTTAAATCATCAGGGAGGCTGCGGCGGCACCAGGCAGGATGCCGGGGTACTTGGTAAACTATTAGCATCGTACGCCAATCATCCCAATGTTGCAGGGGTAACAGTTTTAAGTTTAGGTTGCCAAAATTTACAAACAAATGATTTCCTTGCAGAGCTTAAAAAGTTTAACCCAAATTTTGATAAACCATTATACATTTTTGAACAACAACAATCGCAAAGCGAAGAGCAGTTGATTGCAGAAGCCATTAAAAAAACATTTGAAGGTCTTGTTGAAATAAATAAAATAGAACGCAGGCCTGCACCACTTACCGATTTATGCATTGGTGTAAAATGCGGTGGTAGCGATGGCTTCAGTGGCATTAGTGCCAATCCTGCTGTTGGTTATTTAAGTGATTTAGTGGTAGCCCTTGGTGGTAAAATTTTACTGGCAGAGTTTCCGGAGTTATGCGGCGCAGAACAAAATTTAATTGACCGTACAATTGATGAAGCAGCTGCAAATAAATTCATTCATTTAATGAGTACGTATAGTGAGCAGGCTGAAAGAGTAGGCAGCGGCTTTCACATGAATCCATCACCCGGAAATATTAAAGACGGTTTAATAACTGATGCTATAAAAAGTAATGGCGCTGCATTAAAAGGGGGCACATCACCCGTTATTGATGTGTTGGATTATACTGAGCAGGCTACCAAACCCGGTTTAAGTTTGGTATGCACACCCGGCAACGATGTAGAAGCCACCACGGGTAAAGCTGCAAGCGGTGCCACGCTGATTTTGTTTACTACCGGCTTGGGTACGCCAACAGGGAATCCTGTTTGCCCCACTATTAAAGTAAGCACCAACAGCAATCTTACAAAAAGGATGAATGATATTATTGATATAGATTGTGGACCTGTAGTAGAAGGTGAAAAAAATATTCAGCAAATGGGAGAGGAGATTTTGGAGTATTGTATTAAAGCCGCCAGTGGCGAA
>JAGVCC010000159.1 GCA_020059395.1 Chitinophagales bacterium
AGCAGCGGCAGTTTCCCTTAATTCAAATTGTTCAAAAGGCGGTGGGCAAAGTCCATCTCCAGTTAATCCAACTCCGGCCCCCGCCACAGAAAATATTACTGCATGGATAACAACGGGCAATAAAACATCCTTACTGCAACAGCAGTCTGCATTAATACCTTTTTCAGCAACAGTATCAGGTACACTACCCATTATTGATGTTGATTCCACCATTACTTACCAAACTGTTGATGGTTTTGGATACACACTTACCGGCGGCAGCGCCTACTTAATAAATAAACTGCCTGCCGCACAAAGGTTAGCATTACTGCAGGAGTTTTTTGGTAACACCGGTACATCTATCGGTGTAAGTTATCTACGCATCAGCATTGGCGCATCAGACCTTAGCCAGCAAGTATTTAGCTATAACGATTTACCAACCGGGCAAACAGATATTAACCTTGCCAATTTTAGTTTATCGAAAGATACCGTTGATTTGATTCCTGTGTTAAAAGAAATTTTACAGATAAATCCTGCAATAAAAATTATGGGCTCGCCATGGAGTGCCCCGGTATGGATGAAAGACAACAATAGTTCTATTGGTGGCAGCCTTAAGCCTGAATATTACATTGTATACGCCAACTATTTTGTAAAATACATTCAGGCAATGAAAGCAAAAGGGATTAATATAGATGCTGTAACCATTCAAAACGAACCGCAGCATGGTGGCAACAATCCAAGCATGGTAATGAGTGCAGCACAGCAGGCAGAGTTTGTTAAAACTAATTTGGGGCCTGCGTTTGCAGCAGCTTCGCTTACAACTAAAATAGTTGTGTGGGATCATAACTGCGATAATGCAAATTATCCAATTACGGTGCTTAATGATGCCAATGCAAAAAAATATATTGATGGCTCGGCTTTTCATTTATATGCAGGAGATATTAGTGCGTTATCTGCCGTTCGTGCTGCACACCCCGATAAAAATTTATATTTTACCGAACAGTGGACAGGTGCTAATGGAAGTTTTGACGGCGACTTAAAATGGCATGTAAAAAATGTTATTGTAGGCAGTATGTTAAACTGGAGTAAAGTGGCATTAGAATGGAATTTGGCCAGTGATGCTACATACAATCCGCATACACCAGGCGGCTGCACCGAGTGTAAAGGAGCCATAACACTGGATGGAACAATAGTGCGAAATGTGGCCTACTACATTATTGCACATGCATCAAAATTTGTTCCCGCTGGTTCTGTACGCATTGAAAGCAGTGTTATCGGAGCTGTTTACAATGCAACCTTTAAAACACCTGATGGCAAAAAAGTAATGATTGCCGTGAATGATGCTGCCAATGCAGTAACTTTTAAAATTAAATTTAAAGGAAAGCAGGCAACAACAACGCTGGCAGGCGGAGCAGTAGCCACATATGTTTGGTAAAAGCATTAATTAAAAATATTTGCACAAATGCAGATGAGCCTGAATGTAAAATATGGTCGGCTGGTTTTTACGGTTGGCATACTGATGCTTGCGGTAATACTATTAGTACGCTGTATTGATAATAGCCCGGCAGTTGCAAAAGCTCTAACTCAGGTTTACAGTGATTATACCGCTACCGAAAAATGTACAGGCTGCCATACTGATATTTACAATCAGCACATAAAAACAGCGCACTACCTTACCGGCCAGCCTGCACTTGAACAATTTATTAAAGGAAGTTTTGCTGCCAATAAAAATACGTATGCATATACACCTGATATTGTTTTAAAAATGCAGCAGCGTGACAGTAGTTTTTATCAGGTAGCGCATTTTAAGGGTATTGAAAAAAAAGCCATGCGTTTTGATATAGTGATTGGCTCTGGTGTAATGGGGCAGTCTTATTTAAACTGGCGAAACGATAAATTATTTCAGTTACCTATAACTTACTATACGGCTGCTGACCAGTGGAGCAACAGCCCTGGTTTTCCCACAAACAGGGTACTTATAGACAGGCCTGTTACAGCCCGTTGTTTAGAGTGCCATGTTACTTATGCCGAAGGCAAACCTGCAGGTGAGTTTGAGCCGTCTGCATTTGAAAAAGATAAAATTATTTACGGAGTGGATTGTCAAAAATGCCACGGGCCGGGTGCAAAGCATGTAGAATATCACACTGCCAATCCGCAGGAAAAAAATGCAAAATTTATTGTAAATACAGCTCCGCTACCAGCACAGCAGCAAATAGATGCCTGTGCATTATGCCATAGCGGTAACATAGAAAAAACAAAACCGTCATTCAGCTTCATTGCTGGCCAGCGGCTGGCTGATTATTTTAAAATTGATACAACAGCACCTGTAGCCAATGCAAATTTAGATGTACATGGCAATCAGGTTGGGTTACTAAAAGCCAGTAAATGTTTTCAGTTAAGTAAAAATATGAGTTGTGGCAGCTGCCACAATACACACCAAAATCAACGAGGTCAATTAGAAATGTTTTCGCAAAAATGCATCAACTGTCATAATACTGAAGCCGCTGCTTTTAATGTGCCGGCGCATCAGCCAGCAGCAATTGTAAAGCAAAATTGTATCAACTGCCATATGCCACAGCAAACATCTAAATCCATTGCCGTTTTTTTACAGGGCGAAGAAG
>JAGVCC010000138.1 GCA_020059395.1 Chitinophagales bacterium
TTACGAAGCTGCTGATCAAGTAGCTAAAGCAGGTTTGGGCATTAGTACTGCAATTGGCATTGGCGGCGATCCTATTATTGGCACTACCACTAAAGAAGCGGTGGAACTGTTTATGAACGACCCCGAAACTGACGCCATTGTAATGATTGGTGAAATTGGTGGCGGTATGGAAGCTGAAGCGGCTAACTATATTAAAAGTACGGGTAATAAAAAACCAGTAGTTGGTTTTATTGCCGGCCAAACAGCGCCTCCGGGCCGCCGTATGGGCCACGCCGGTGCTATTGTTGGTGGTGCCGATGATACTGCTGCTGCAAAAATGAAAATTATGGCAGAGTGTGGTATTCATGTTGCAGCCAGCCCGGCTGATATTGGTAAAACAATGGCCGAAGCAATTAAAAAGTAAATAAGCTCTTTATAAAATAAAAGCCCCCGAAAAATTTCGGGGGCTTTTATTTTATGCAACCTGACTAAAACAGCCTCACCCTCTTTCCCTCTCCCGTAGAGAGGGAGGCCGGGCAGTTACTTAAAATCAACTGTAGTAATTAGGCATTTCAACAATAGTAGTCCCTTCATCTTTACTTGTGTTATACACAAATCTCCGCTGCAATCTTCTAATTTTCCCTTCCCTCTGGGATTCCTGCAAAGGAACGAACGAAGTTCAAGGAAGGGGTTTTTACCATCTCCTTCTGTCATCGTCACGGTCGTCGTCGCAATCATTTTGCTTTTTATGCTTGTTGTGCTTATTTTTTTGACGGCCATAACCCCAGCCTTTACCATTGCCATTATTACCATAACCCCCGTTGCCATAATTACCATTTTGGTACAGTGACCTTTCTTCAAAACTTGCCTGGCCATTTTGGTTTATGTACATATAATGTTCAACACCAGGTTTAAAATATACATTACCGCTAAAAAGCACCCGCTGCCGCTGACCGCCAAAAATACTGCGTCTGCTTTCATACACTGTTACGGTATGGTTGCCCACAACCATATTGGGTACACTTACACGATTGCCATTACTTTGGTATTGGTAACCATTGTCTATAGCTACGGTAAACTGATCGTTACTGGCAGTGGTTAAAACCAGTGCACTGTTGTTATTATTGTTATTACCATAACGCCTGTCATCGATATTTGGGCCGTTATTGCGCCACTGTGCAAAGCTTGCAGTTGCGGTTGTAAAGAGTGCGGCTAAAAGTAGAATCCTTTTCATAGTTGTAAATTTTATTTGTGAACAATAATTGCAGCTTTTATATTTTGCTGCTTACGGGTAATATTCCAAACAGTGTGCCGTGTGCCAAAATTGTACTTAATAAAACGTTAAAGAAAAAAATCGGCAGAAATTATGAAAAAGTAAAAATCTTTACATCTGAATAATGCGTTGTATTTTTCAGCATACAACCGCAAGGCAACAAATTGTATCTTGTAATACCAAATAGCAGTAAGCAATAAACGAATAAAAAAAATATTAATTTACACAAGCCGTATTAAATCAGACGTAACATCTGAGCGGTATCATTAAAATATATCCCTCATGCTTTTTAGAAAACTAATGCTGGTATTTTTTATCAGCCTGTCAGTAAACACTATGGCACAAACAAACAACTACGTAAAAAACTGGAAGAAGGTAGAAGACCTGGAGAAGAAAGGCCTTACCAAATCTGCACAAACAGAAGTAACTGCTGTTTATAAGCTGGCGCAAAAAGATAATAACGATGCACAGCAGATAAAAGCCTGCATGTATTTAATTAAGTACCGCAATATGGTGGAGGAAGACAGCCGTGAGAATAATATTTTTTATGTGGATACTTTAATTGCCGGTGCCAAAGCACCTGCAAAAAATATGTTACAAAGTATGCAGGCCGAAATGTTTTGGCAGTACCTGCAAAACAACCGCTACAAGTTTTACGACCGCACCAAACTGAAAGAAGAAAAAAGTAAAGACATTACCACCTGGAGTATTGATAAAATACACAGTGTAATTTCTAAACTGTACAAAACATCCTTACAAAATGATGCTGTTTTAAAAACAACAAAGCTGGATGGCTACGATGCCATAGTTATAAAAGGAACAAACACCCGCCAGCTACGCCCTACCCTGTACGATTTTTTAGCACACCGGGCATTGGGTTATTTTATGACGGATGAAAACAATTTAACCAAACCGGCCTATCAATTTAAAATAGATAACGAAAAAGTATTTGCGCCTGCGGCGGAGTTTACCGCTGCTTCTTTTAAAACTAAAGACACTGCTTCTTTACAGCATAAAGCTGTTTTACTGCTGCAGGATATTTTAAAATTTCATTTAAACGACATAAAACCCGATGCACTGCTGGATGCTGATTTAATACGACTGAGTTTTGTAAACGAACACAGCACTTTAACAGATAAAGAAAAACTGTATGAAGCAGCTTTAAAAAATATAGAAGAAAAGTATGCAGACAATGAAGCCGCTGCACAAGCCATGTACCTGCGGGCAAAAATTTATTACGATAACGGGGAGCAGTTTACACCTTATGGCAAAACAGATAATCAATACGAAATAAAAAGAGCGAAGGAATTATGTGAATTGGCTGCAAAAAAATACCCTAAAAGCGAAGGCGGTATTAACGCACAAAATTTAATAAGCACTATTACCCAACCCATACTGAGCATTGAAACGGAAAAGGTAAATACCATTAATGAAGCCTTCCGCACATTGGTTAATTATAAAAATGCACCTAAGGTTTACTTCCGCATTGTAAAAACCAACAGAGATGAAATTAAAAAGCTGGACCGCCGTGATTATGAAAAACTATGGGCTGCATACGCAGCATTAAAACCTGTAAAAAGCTGGAACGTAGCACTACCCGACCCTAAAGATTATCAAAACCACAGTACAGAAATTAAAGTAGACGGATTGCCCAATGGTACTTATTTTATTATCGCCAGCCTCGATGAAAATTTTTCCCTCAGCAAAAATATACTTGCAAAGCAAACTATTTATGTAAGTAATATAAGCTACATACATAATAATAACCACGAGTATTATGTATTGCACCGGGATAACGGACAGCCACTGGCAAACACCGCCGTGCAGGTGTGGGAAAGCAAATACGATTACCAAAGCGGAAATTACAATGAAAGCAAAGCGGAAAAACTGATGACTGATAAGAATGGCATGTTTAAAATGAAGGATGCCAAAGACTACCGTAATTTTTTACTGCAACTGAAAAATAATAATGATGAACTGTTTATGGATGATAACGAAGGTTACAACACCTACAACAGTTATGATGCAGCGCCTGCAAAGCCCGTAACATTTTTATTTACCGACCGCAGTATTTACCGCCCCGGCCAAACCGTTTACTTTAAAGGCATTGTTTTAAAAACTGAAAAAGAGGCTGGTAAGAGCAGCGTTGTACCCGGCTTTATTACAAAAATAATTTTACGCAATGCCAACTACCAAAAAGCAGCCGATGTAAAATTAATTACCAACGAGTTTGGCAGTTTTAACGGCAGCTTTAAATTACCCGAAGGTGTATTGAATGGCAACTTTAGTATTTACGATAGTATTACAAATGGCACCGTGCAGTTTAGCGTGGAAGAACACAAGCGCCCCAAATTTTTTACAGAAATAGAAAAACCAAAAGGCACTTACCGCATTAACGATAGTATAAAAGTTATCGGTACTGCAAAAGCTTACGCCGGCAATAATATTGATGGCGCCAAAGTAAAATTCCGTGTGGTGCGTAAAGTGCAA
>JAGVCC010000328.1 GCA_020059395.1 Chitinophagales bacterium
GGAGAAGGTAATGATAATGTAGACCCAATGGCAGCAACTGATTTTATAACCGGCGGCCGTAAAACGTATTACGAGCAAAAGAAAAGCAATACACTGGCCGATGTGCAGTTGTTTTATACCAAAGAGCTGAAATCAATTAAAAGCAAGTTTGATGTGCTGGTAGGCCATAGCTATCAGGATTTTTATACAGAAGTAAAAAACTTTGCTTCTTTCAGTTACAGGGCTATTGCTAATCCCAATAATCCTGCAAAAAAAGATACACTACAGGGTAGTGAGCCAGTTTTCTTAACTGACAAACCACAGTTCAGGCTGGAAAGTTACATAGGCCGTTTAAACTATACACTTAATAATAAATATTTATTAACGGCTTCTATACGTAGTGATGCTAGTTCTAGGTTTAGCAAAGATAATCGTACAGGTTATTTCCCGGCTGTGGCATTAGCCTGGAAAATGAAAGATGAATTTTTTAGCAACAGCACTATTGTAAACGATTTAAAACTGCGTTTTAGCTGGGGTGTTACGGGCCAACAGGATGTGGGTGATTACTATGCGTATTTACCACGTTACTCTCAAAGTAATGGTTCTGCACAATATCAGTTTGGTAATACATTCTATTCATTCTTGCGTCCTAATCCGTACGACCCTACTTTAAAATGGGAAACAACAACTACGAATAACCTTGGCTTAGATTTCGCATTTGCCAATAATCGTATTTCAGGATCGATAGATGTTTATCATAAAAAAACAAAAGATTTACTTAGTCGGATTGATGTGGCTCCCGGTTCAAATTTTGACATACGTATACTGACTAATGTTGGTAATATGGAAAACAAAGGGGTGGAGGTTGCATTAAATACAATACCGGTCTCTACTAAAAACCTTACATGGAATTTTGGTTTTAACTTTACTTACAACAATTCTAAAATTACCAATCTTTTAAAGTTCCCTGATCCTAATTTCCAAGGTCTTGATGTAAGTGACATTGGTGGCGGGTTAACAAACACAATTGGCAAATGGACTGTAGGTTATTCTCCTTATGTTTTTTATGTGTACAAACAGGTGTATGATAAAACTACCGGTGCACCTATTGAAAATTTATTTGAGGACTTAAACCGTGATGGTCAGATAACTTCTGCAGACAGGTACCTGTATAAAAAACCTGCAGCAGATATGCTGTTTGGTATTAACACATCTGTTAATTACAAAAAATGGAATTTCGGCTTAGCATCTCATGGCGCTATTGGTAATTATTTATACAACCAGTTTAACAGTAATAATGGGGTATTGCGTGCAATGAAAAATCCTGTGCTGTTTGTACAAAATGGCGCACCAGATTATTTCAACACCCGTTTCAGCGGTACCACCACCAACGAATACCTGAGTGATTATTATATTGAGAATGCTTCTTTTTTAAGGCTCGATAATATAAATATCGGATACAGTGTGGGTAAAGTTATGCGTAACAAAGCAACGCTTCGCCTTACTGGCAGTGTTCAAAATGTGTTTGTAATTACAAACTACAGCGGCCTTGACCCTGAAAATGCAGGCAATAGCGGAACAGATTACACCATCTACCCAAGGCCAAGAATATTTTCAGTAGGAGCAAACATCGATTTTTAATTATTAAATAACGATTTGTATGAAAAATAAAATGATCAATAAAATAATACTGGCGGGTGCAATAGTTATTGCAATATCGTCATGTGCAAAAAAGCTGGATTTGTTTCCGCAGAATGATTTAACACCGGAAAAAACTTATTCCACAGCAGCAGGTTATAAAAGTGTGTTGGCAAAAATTTACGGCACATTATCAATAACTGGCAACGCCGGCCCCGCAGGTGCACCAGATATTAGTGGAGGATTGGATGAAGGTAGCCAAGTGGCGTTTATTCGTATGCTTTTTAACTGCGAAGAGTTACCAACGGATGAGGCAGTTGTAGCATGGAATGACCAAACGATTAAAGACTTTCATAGCCTTAAATGGACTGCGGACGACCCTTTTTTAAAAGGCATTTATGCAAGATGTATTTACAATGTAAGTTTGATTAATGAGTATGTAAGAGAGTGTGATGATGCTAAACTTGCAGAAAGAAATATTAGCGGTGCTGATGCTGCAGAAATTAAGAAAACAAAAGCGGAAGCCCGTTTTTTACGTGCATTTAATTACTGGGTAATGGTTGATTTATTTGGGAAATCAACTTTTATTGACGAAACAAATATTGTTGGAACTTCTGTGCCAGGTGAAAAAAACAGAACCGACTTATTTAATTACATTGAAACAGAATTAAAAGCAATAGAAACAGAACTGGCTACAGCAAAAAGCGCAGAGTATGGCCGTGTTGATCAGGGTGCTGCATGGGCTTTGCTGGCAAGATTATATTTAAATGCAGGTGTATACACCGGCACCACTAAATATACAGAAGCAATTACCTACGCTAAAAAAGTAATTGCTGCTAATTATACATTACATCCTAATTACCGTCAGGTGTTTATGGCAGATAACGACAAAGCAAAAGGTGAATTTATGTTTGCCATTAATTGCGATGGTGCTAAAACACAGGCTTACGGTAATACCACCTTTTTTGTACACTGTGCAGCAGGAGATGATTTTGCAGAGTACGGTGTAAACGGTGGTTGGTTTGGTTACAGGGCTACCACAGGCTTAGCCAATTTATTTCCTGATTTAAGTGGCAATACAGATACAAGGGCCATGTTTACCACATCTAAATTTGGCACAAGCCCGGCACAACTGGCATTAACTGATATAAGTGATTTTAGTCAGGGTATGCATGTAAATAAATACAGGAATATCCGCAGCGACGGTGGTGCAGTATCTGATGCAAGAAGAGAGTTTTCTGATGTTGATTTCCCTGTTTTCCGTTTACCGGAAATGTATTTAATTTATGCAGAAGCAGTTTTGCGGGGCGGTACTGGTGGCGATGCTGCAACAGCATTAGGTTATATAAATGCCATTCGCACAAGGTCTGGTGCAACTGCTTTCAGTGCATCTGACTTAACACCTGCCGCAACCGGGTTACAAAATATTTTAAACGAAAGAGGCCGTGAATTATATTGGGAAGGCCACCGTCGTACAGATTTAGTGCGTTATGGTTTATTAACCACAAGTACTTACCTGTGGCAGTGGAAAGGTGGTATTGCTAACGGCACAGGCGTAGACAGTAAATACAATATTTTCCCAGTGCCCACTACCAACCGAACAAGTAACCCTAACCTTACACAAAACGCAGGGTATTAATAATAATTGCTAAAATCATTTACAATGAAAAAGATAGTATTAAAAATTTTCTCTTTTGTACTGCTGGCAGCAACCGTTGCTTCCTGCAAAAAAGACGAAATAAAAAGTTATTTTGAAGGTGGTACTGCACCGGTGTTAACAGCATCGTCAACCACACCAATGGTACTGTTAATTGCAAACGCTGCCAACACAGCGCTTAAATTTAACTGGACCAATCCCAACTATCAGTTTGCATCTGGCCCAAGCTCACAGGATGTAACGTATACTTTACAATTTGATACAACCGGTGCAAATTTCAGCAACCCCAAAATTGGGGAACTGTCAATTCCAAAAGAATTGACAAAAACATTAACAGTAAAAGAACTGAACACACTTTTACTGGGTATGGGGCTTGTAGAAAATATGCCGCACAATATGGAGATACGGTTAAAGGCAAATATCACCAACTCTAATGTTCCGCTTTATTCCAATGTTATTAAAATAGTAATTACTCCTTACCTGGATGTTGTGTATCCGGTACCGGCCAAATTATACATTACCGGCAGTGCCACACCAGCAAGCTGGATGGGTGGTGGAGATCCGGAAAATGTAGCGCAACGTTTTACCAAAATAGGCAGTTCTAAATTTGAACTTACTATTACACTTAGCGCAGGTAACTCAATGTTGTTTGTACCGGTTTATGGCGACTGGAGTAACAAATATGGTTTTACCGGCGGCGGCAATACTAATAACGTTACCGGAGATAATTTTATGCCCAACGGAAATGATTTAAAAGCTCCGGGTGTAACAAAATCGTACAAAGTAACAGTAGATTTTAAAACAGGTAAATACACGGTGGAGTAAATAGTATTGTGTTACATTAATAACATTTAAATTTTTTTATAATGAAACTTTTTTCAAAAATACTTTTAAGTGCAATTGTTGCCACAGGCTTTTTTAGTGCCTGCAGCAAAATTGACAATTTAAAAAAGGAAGAGGCTCAGCCCGTTTATTTACTGGGAGTATCGCCTGTTTTAAGTGCATCAACAGTAACAGTGGCGCCAACACTGGCAGATACTAACCGTGCTGTTGTTACCTTCAGCTGGACCAATCCAAAGTATGCGCAGGATTCTTCTTTATACAAATACATTTTAGAAGTTGATACCACTGGTAAAAACTTTGCCAATGAAAGAACTAAGATAGTAACAGGTGTTTTAAGCACAGCTTTAACCGGCAGGGAGCTGAACAGCTACCTGCTTCAATTGGGTTATCGCCTTGGTGTGGCCCAAGCAATGGATGTTCGTTTAATATCATCGTACGGTAATAATAACGAACGTTACATGAGCAATGTGGTTAAAGTAACAGTTACTCCTTTTGCAGACCCTGCAATACTTGTAACAGAAAAAACTTCGGTAACCCTTGCGCTGCCAACTGCAGCCACTCCATCCAACACCTTTAGCTGGACAACAGGTTTTACAGGCTACCCCGATGCGGTAACCTATACTTTACAGTACGATTCATCAGGTAAAAATTTTGCTAACATAAAAGAAATTGCTGTTGGTGCTGCTATACTTAGTAAAGGATTAACGCAAGGCGAAATGAACAATACAGCACTTACTTGTGGTGTACCGGGTGGTAATATTGGTAAAATTGAATACCGTATTAAATCTGTTACCGCAAAAGGTGCTACTTCTTTTTCAAATACCGTTAGTGTAACCATACAAAGCTATTTACCAATACGCCGTGTATATTTACCCGGTGGTTATCAGGCTGCAACTGGTAATGGTAACGATTGGGACCCAGCAACCGCACCAGAATTGATAAGAGATTTACGCAGTTCTGTGTTTAACGATATGTATTACACTTACATTTATTTACCTGCTAATGCTGAGTTTAAAGTAACTGTTGGCCGCAGCTGGGATGTAAATTATGGTGGTACCGGCGGCAACTTGTCTTCAGGCGGCGCAAATTTTTCTGTACCAACAGCAGGATATTACAGGGTAAGTGTAAATATTAATACACTTAAGTATGATATACGTGCAGGCCGCATGGGCTTTGTTGGAGGTGCAACAGCAGCTGGATGGAACCCTCCGGGAGTATTTCCATCGCAGGCAATGGGTGCAGCTGGCACAAACCTTTTTGTGGGTATAACCAACTTTACAAATAACGATGGATGGAAATTAATTGATAACGACCAGTGGAATAATGGCAGTAACGCAGTGGATGAAACAAGGAGTTTTGGTTCAACAGGCGGCAGCGGCAGTACCTTAGAAACAAATGGTGCAAACTTTCCAAATATTACAGGTGCACCAACAAGGCAGCGTGTAATTTGGGATGGCCGTGATGTTAACAATACAAAATATGAAATGAGCCCTGCGGCAGAAATGCGTTTAGTAGGCGACGGTATGAACCAGGCAGGTGTTAACGATTGGGATCCGCCAACATCTCCACAAATGACATATAGCGGCAATGGTGTATGGACTATAACAATTGCACTTAAAGCCAATAAAGACATTAAGTTTTTAGCTGGCAACGCATGGGGCGCTTTTGATTATGAAGATAACGGTGCTGGTGCCGGTATAGACAGAAAAATAAGATGGGAAGGCGGCAGTAACTTTAAAACTCCTGCTACAGCCGGTACTTATACTGTTACATTAAATGAACACACTCAAACAATGCGTATAAACTAATTTTTGTTTAACGTGTAAATAAAAAAAGAAAGGGTTGGCTGCATGGTCAGCCCTTTTTTTAGTTTTGCAATAAATTATTTTTCTTAACTACAAACTATATGAAGAAATTACTTTTAATGCCTTTTGCATTGCTGGCAATAGTTTTTGCCTTTGCACAACAAACCAATTGCTGGCCAGCCAACTGGTTTGCAGGTATGAAATGGAACAAAGTGCAATTGATGCTGCATGGCAATAATATAGCAGGCGCACAAAATATTGCAGTAACCTACCCCGGCATAAAGCTTAATAAAGTAAATAAGGTTGAAAACCCCAATTATCTTTTTTTAGATATTGAAATAACAGCAGCAACCAAACCAGGTATAGCAAAAATTTCATCATCAGCATTTAATATTGATTTTGAAATTAAAGCACACCGTAAAGGGAATGGCGCAAAGTATGCACAAGGTGTAACTGCTAAAGATTTTATGTACCTTATAATGCCCGACAGGTTTAGCAACGGTGATGTTACGAATGATAAAGTGCCCGGCTATAAGGATCAGTCGCTAAACCGGGATACTGTTTTTAACCGCCACGGCGGCGATTTAAAAGGGGTACAAAATCATTTAGATTATTTGCAAAGCCTTGGTGTTACCACGGTATGGCTTAATCCCATAATTGAAAATGATATGCCAGACCGTACAGAGCACGGTTATGCATTTACCAATCATTATAAGGTAGACGAAAGGCTGGGAGGTGATAAGGCTTATCAGGATTTAATTGATGCCATGCATGAAAAAGGCATGAAGATGATACAGGATGCAGTATACAACCATGTAGGTATTCATCATTTTACTGTGCAGGATTTACCAATGAAAGACTGGCTGCATCAATGGCCGGCTTATACGCAAACTAATTATAAAGATCAGGCTGTTTTTGACCCGTATGCAAGCGGTGCAGACAGAAAAAAAATGGCGGA
>JAGVCC010000065.1 GCA_020059395.1 Chitinophagales bacterium
GTCGTAGCTTTTTACAATATTCAGCATCTGGTCTATACTCAGTTCCCAACCTTCTTCCCTGTGGGCATACAGGCGGCTGTAGCTGCAAAAGGCGCAGCTGAATACACACACATTGGTAGGTTCAATATGAAAATTACGGTTGAAGTATGTTTTATTACCGTGCAGTTTTTCACGTATAAAGTTGGCCAGTGTACCTACAAAAGCAAGGCTGCCTTTTTCAAAAAGTGTTAAACATTCAGCATCTGTTATACGCAGGCCGTCTTTTACATTTTGTACAATATTTTTAAGTTGTATATCGGTGGTATTGTTTACTAATAAATCAACTGAAGTAGACATGGTGTTTTTTTTACAAAGTTAGGATGATTAAAGACTTGTTACACAAAACGTAGATGCAGTTTTTACTGAATTGTGTAACTTGCCAATACAATATATAACATGAAACACACCCTTTTAGTTCTTTTGTTTTTTGCAGGTATAGTTGCCCACGCTCAGGATTATAAGTTTATTTACTACTTTGACGCTAACCTGAGTTTCACCAGTAAAGAAAAAGCCGCTGGTATTGGAAAAGGTTACAAAACTGATGGATTGGTTGTTGTAGACTGTTATAATAAAGCCTCTGAAAAAATAGTATTTACGGCTACTTTTAAAGACTCCTCCTTGCAAACTATGCATGGCGACTATAAAAGTTATTTTAAAAACGGACAAATTGAAAACGATGGTAAGTACATTGACAACGAAATGAATGGGGTTTGGAAAACATGGAACAAATATGGTTTTATTACAGACAGCATTTTTTATGAGAGTGGCTTAAGAACTGGTTTTGGAAAATATCAATACGCTTTTAACAAGTATTACAAATCTCCTAATCCGGTAATTGACAGTATTGAAAAGGATGGCTACATCCTTACTTATTCATTTACAGACAGCTTAAAAAACACCTGTTATCAATCTGAATCCTCTTATAAAAAAGGGGTTAAAAAAGTGAATTTTGAAGTGTTTTTTACCGGCAATGCAGGCTTATTAAAGGAGTACGACAGCACAGGTAATATAAAAGAAGATTCTGTGTTTGACAGAATGCTAGCGGAGGCCGAATTTTCGCAATCAGGTGAAGAAGGATGGAGGCGGTTTTTACAAAAAAATATAAATTCTGAAGCACCAAATAGAAATAATGCGCCTAATGGCAATTATACCGCAATAATAAAGTTTATCGTAAATGAAGATGGCTCAATATCAGGCGTAGAGGCAGAAACTGACCCGGGTTATGGAGCAGCTGCAGAAGTAATAAGGGTAATAAAACTTTCACCAAAATGGAAGCCGGCAAAAAAGTATGGAAAATTAATAAAAAGCTACCGGCGGCAACCTATGACTTTTTCAATTCAAAACGGATAAATTATTTTTTGCGAAGTAGTATTTGTAAGTTTATTTATAATTAACTTTCAGTCGTTTACAAAAAGAATAACTATGAATTTAAAAAAGCGTCTTACCATTTTAAGTTTTTTACAATTTTTTGTTTGGGGAGCATGGTTAATTTCTTTAGGAGGATACATGTTTACTTTTGAGGGAGACAAATGTGCAAGAGGTGCACTGGTTGGCGCTACTTATGGTACCATGGGTATTGCTTCACTTTTTATGCCTGCTATAATGGGTTTTTTAGCTGACAGATTTATTAATGCTGAAAAACTATTGGCCTTTTGCCATATATGCTGTGCCGGTGCTTTATACTGGGCTTATACTACAACAGATGTTGACCAACTGTACTGGGTTATACTAACGGCAAGTGTTTTTTATATGCCTACCATTGCATTAAGCAATACTGTTAGTTATAGCCTGCTTAGTAAAAATAATTTTGAAGTGCAAAAGATTTTTCCACCAATACGGGTGTGGGGTACAATAGGTTTTATTGTGGCAATGTGGATTGTTGATTTAACAGGGTGGAGGAGTAATCACAATCAGTTTTTGCTATCGTTGATTGGCTGTGTGGCTATGGCTGTATTTAGTTTTATGCTGCCGCCTTCATTACCAGCTAAAGCCAACAAGAATGCTTCGCTGGCTCAAATACTGGGGCTTGATGCTTTTGTGCTTTTTAAAAACCGTAAAATGCTGGTATTCTTTTTATTTGCATTTGGCCTTGGTGCTGTACTGCAAATTTCTAATGCCTTTGCCGATCCGTTTATTGGTGATTTTGCCGCAGACTACAAAGGGTATTTTGCTGTAGAGCATCCTCAATTATTAATTTCGCTTTCGCAAATTTCCGAAACAGTGTTTATACTAACCATCCCATTCTTTTTAAAAAAATTTGGTATTAAAAATGTAATGCTGTTTGCAATGGTGGCCTGGTTTTTACGATTTGGCTTATTTGGAATTGGCAACCCCGGCAGCGGACTTATCTTTTTAATTCTCAGTATGGTTGTTTACGGATTTGCTTTCGACTTTTTTAACATCAGCGGTTCGCTTTTTGTAGAAAAAGAAGCAAGCCCCAATATAAGGGCAAGCGCACAGGGATTATTTATGATGATGACAAATGGCTTTGGCGCTGTAGTTGGCGGCCTTGCAGCTGGTAAAGTGGTTAGCTACTTTACAAAAAATGTTGAAGGCACCTGCAGTGGAGTTAAAGACTGGCAAAGCATTTGGTTTGTTTTTGCAGTGTATGCGCTTGTGCTTGCTGTATTGTTTATGTTTGTGTTTAAATATAAACACAACCCCAAAGATTTAGAGCGTATTTCTCATTAAATTACGCAGGGTTATATTTTGGTAATTTAATTATCAGTATCAACGATACATAAACATACAAAAGGGCTGTTTCAAATTTTTGAAGCAGCCCTTTGGCTAAATATTGAAAATTGTTTCGTTAATCTTACTTTCCTTTTGCAAAATTCTTCTTAATCCAAACCACCGCTTTTTTTACATAATAATCATCATCAATTTCAAGCGGCTTTATCAGTTTGTTTATTTCATTGTGCAATGCAGCATCTCTTGTATAGTACTCAACCAGCACAAGGCTCAGCCTTCGCTCCCAAAAGTTTGCAGAACGGTTATATTTTTTTGCCAGGGCAAAAATTTCTTTTTGGTGGGTACTGCGTATGGTTTGCAAAGCCTGCATACCCACAGCATCGCAAACAGCCCAATTGTTTATTTGGGGTGCAAATGCAGCCACCAGTTGTAAACTCTGCTCTGGGTCTTTTTTAGCAATTTTCTGCAAAATTTTTACTGCCAGTATTTGCTCTTCAAACCAGCCGCTTTGCCATAATTGCTTTATAAGCTCAAATCCCCCA
>JAGVCC010000365.1 GCA_020059395.1 Chitinophagales bacterium
GTTGCCAGCATGGCAATCTATTTTTTGCACAATAAAAAAAAGCCCTGTATTTGGACAGGGCTAAGCATATTATTATCAATTAAGTAATTTATATTTCTACCTGTTTTTTATTTTTATTTTTTTCTTTGTTTTTTATATCACCGGGCCTTGGCTCTCCAATAATAATATTCCCAAAACTGGATTTTACATCCACTTTTATAGCGCCATTGCCTGATTTACCTTCATATTCTTTTTCAGAATCAGGGCCGTACTGATCAGGTTTGTCGGTGCGGTTAATATCTATACCAGTGCGGTTTACAAACGACCCAAAGCTGGTGCGGATATTAAAACTTATGGGCAGGTTAACGGCAGGTTGTAAATTTACGGTACTGTAAGATTCGTTAACGCTTAAAGAAGTTACAGCACTTGTAAGCCCAATTTTAGCCACCGAACAAAATTCAAATTTAAGTTTGTTGCTGCCGGTAATATTATCAAGGTCAACAGTAGAAAATTTAAATACGGCATCTATATTATCCAGGCTTTTTATTTTAGCATGGCCAAACTCTACCAATATTTTTTTTACATTGCTTAATATGCCTGCTGTCAAGCTGCCAAATTTACTTGTAAGTAAAACGTCTCCACTGTAATCAGGCATAGTTATGGCGCCAAAAGAGTTTTCTATATTTAGTTTTATGTTAGAAGGTAAATGTATGGTATAGTCAATACTCATACTGTTATGGCAGTTATTACAACCTTTATAGCCCGAATTGCCCACAGTGGTTTTAAAGTAAATATTATTACCTTTTTTTTCATCCATTACAGTAATTGCATTAAAAGTTTTCTCTGCATTTTCAGCGCTGGATGAACTGGCCTCAATACGTACATCTACTTTTATTTCGTTATTGTTGGATGTAATTACTTCAACATTGCCAAAACTATTATCAATGGTAAGGCTGTTGCCACTGGCAGTGTAGGTTTTATTGATGTTACGCTCCTTAAAATGTTCGTACCGCTTTCTTTCTTTTTGCGCATTGGCCGTTAAGCACCATATGCACAAAGCAAGGTTAAGTACGCTGAATAGTATTTGTTTTTTCATGACTGTCTTTTTTTGAATTTTTAAACTGGTTAATAATCATCAGCTGCCTGCTCAGCAGTTCTGCCTGCAGCTGTAAATTTTGAATCATTGCTTTAATAAGCACATCATGATTGGGTGATGCGGTTGCCTGCGTTTTTAGTACACGGTAACTGCTGTCTAACGTGGCTAAGTCGCCTGCAAATTGCTTGTACAGTTCAGGCTCTGTACTGGCAATTGTTTTTAACTCTTCTTGTTTAACTGCAATAGAATTATAAATGGCTTCTGCCTCCGGTGCAAATTCTGGCGCCAGATTTTTAATTACCACTGGTGGCAGGCTGTCATGCTTTTTTCCATTGTCAGTAATTGTGGCTTTTATATTATCATGGCTATACTTCTGTATTAAAAGATAACTGCTTAAAGCCAGCAGCCCGGTTATTGTTGCAGCGGCAGCCCATTTATATAGTGGCTTTATACTAAAAAGTTTCGGTGCTGATTTCTTTTCAGTTACCGGTAGTTTAATCTTTTGCCAAACAGTTTCAGGTGCATCTTCAGTATCCAGCAATGGCCGGTTTTGCGTTATAAATTTTTCAATCTTCTTACTCATACACTTTCTCAGCTTTTAAAATTTCAATTAATTTACTTTTAGCCCTTATGTATTGTGTGCGTACCGTTACATGTGCCACCTGCAGTATTTCGGCAATTTCTTCATGGTCGTAACCTTCCAGCAAATACAACGAGAGTACTGTTCTGTAACCATCAGGCAACTCCTGTATTGCATTTTTTATTTTTTGTACCGTTAATTCCTGTTCAAACTCATAATTTGTGTCATCATCTTTTGCATCTTCAACAGTACTTATATCATCAATAAAAAAGTGGTTTTGTTTTACTTTGTAAATGCTTTTGTAAACAACAATTTGTTTTAGCCATGCTCCAAATGTCGACTTTTGCTGAAAGGTTTTCAGCTGCATAAATGCATCGGTAAACGCTTCCTGCAGTACATCTTCTGCATCGGCTGTTTTATTTACAATACGGTAAGCTGTGTTATACATGGCTTTGCAATAGCGGTCGTATAACTTCCGGTAAGCAGTATTGTCTCCATCAAGGCATTGCTGTACCAATAATTCGGCTGGTATTAAAATCGGTGTGCTCAGGCGTTGGTTGTTTATATAAAGTGAAGGTAGTTTAACAAATGTTGCATCTTCTTCAAAAAAAATTAAAAATCAGGTATGTAAAATTTCATGCCTCAATAACTCTGTAGCCTTATGGTGTTTCAGCAAAGCTTGTTTTCGACGAAATGTTCGACGAAAAATTTTGCAGTAAAATATTTTAGTCTACTTTTGTATCAGCTTACTACACACTCTACCTCTAATCTGAAGCCCAATCTCCACTGACAAAATCTCTTTAATTGTAACAGCATTGCTGGTAATATCTTTATTATTCCGGTAACTGCCAGGGGATAAAAATTTTATCCAACGTTACTGTTATGCCTTTCCGATACCTCTGATTTTCTGCAACACTCCCATTGATGTAAATTTTTCTATCCAACCCTGTAAGAGGCCTCTAGTGCTTTTAATTAAACTTTAAACAAGAAAAACAGTTTACAATGGAACAGAAAGTTACACGTACCGGCAACGCTTTTAAAACACTTACAGCGGTTATTGTTACAGTTATTTTAATGCTAGCAGTTAAAAAAGCTACAGCACATAGTGTGGTTTATTACAATCCCACCTGTTTTACGCAGGGGTCAACAGCCACAGTTAGCGTAAAAGTTATTTATGCAGCAGCAGGATCTTATTATCACTGGCAATACCGCAGCACAGCGGCTGGCAGCTGGTTGTGGCTGGCAAATGGTAACAACACTATAAATGGCCGTACTTTCAGTGTGGCAAATGCATCATTAGTTTCAAATGTTGCTGATTATACACCAAACCTTGTAATTAGTAATGTTGGCTCGCCTGCTTATACCACCCAGCTTGATAATGTTGAATTAAGAGTAATTATGACTGACGGGCTTGATCCGCAGTTTAATGCTTTTCCTGCAACTGCAGCCTGGGGTGGAGAAGAATTTTATAACGCATATGAAGCAAAATACATCCGCCTTATTTCCAAACCAGGATCACAAAGCTGCTATTCAAACTGCAGTGGTAATATTTTAGTAAACGATCCTGCGCTGGTTGCTCCTGCGCAAAGTGATTATTATGGTGGTTTTGAAATGGGTACCGGATCTGCCGATGTAAATTTTTCAACTGTTGGCACTTATGGTGCCACAGGTAAAGCTGCAACAGATATTACAAAATGGACCGGTGGTATCTTAAGCTCTTCGCCACGTTACCGTATTATGACTAATGCTGATTCTATGAGCACTGCGTTTACTGCATTTGCACCACATTCTGGTAACCAAATGATGGTGGTTAGCAGAAGCAACAACGCAGCCAGCAGAATTTGGCAAAGAACTATTGCAGTTTCTAATGCAGCAAATTTTTACAGTGGTGCTGTAATGTTTAAAGCCTGGTTTGCTAAAGTAGATGCTTCAGATGCTTGTATGGTACTTGAAGTAAAGGGTGCTGCAACACAAAATGGTATAGTAGCTGCATTTGCCGGTAATAGCGCCTCTGCAACAGTTACAGGAGCCGCAGGCAATTGGGTACAAATTTCTTTAAACATTACTTTGCCAGCAGGCATGTACAAAAAGCTTGAATTCAGCATACGTAATTGCAGTAATACCACTACTAGTGTTGCCATTGATGATATTTGTCTGGTGGAGCCTTTAGCAGGTTTACTGCCCGTTTCTATGAAGCCACTACAAGCTTCTTATAACGATGGTATCAGCCTTTTATCTTGGGCTGCAGAAAATGAAAGTAACAGCAATTATTTTGAAGTGGAACATAGCACAAATGGCACAGATTTCACGGCTATTGGTAAAGTTTACGCAAACGGATTTAGCAACCGTACAATAGCTTACCAGTTTAATGATGTGAAAGCTGTTGCAGGTGTAAATTACTACAGATTGCGTATTGTTGATAAAGACGGTAGTTTCTCATACAGCAATACCGCAACAGTAAGTGTTGCTATAAAAGGCTTCTTTGTTACCGGTGTTTACCCAAGCCCTTTTACTGATAAAGTAAGTGTTAGCATATCAAGTGAAACTGCTGACAAAGCGTACATCCGTTTGGCTGATTTAACTGGAAGACAAATTGCCATACAAACAAATACGGTTAATAAAGGTGTTACCAACCTTACCATAAATAATTTAGGCAACCTTAATAGCGGTATGTATTTGGTGGAAGTTAATTTTAACGGTAACCGTTACACACAAAAAATAAGTAAATAAAAATACTCTTATACATGCGTTTGCAGCAGCGGCCGGTTTACCGGCCGTTTGCTTTTTACAATAGCTAATTATATATCTTTAGCCCTGTTAATGCAAATGTTCAGGCAATATTTTTACATACTGATGTTTTTTTTAGGTGCAGGCACTTTTGTGCAGGCGCAGCAGCCTGCTGCAAACGATACTTTTTTTCTTGCTAAGAAAAAAGGCCTGCTGGGCCGTTTAGGACGCAGTATATCCACCAATGCAGCGGAGGAAATACCACAAAAAATAGAAAACCCCTTTATACAATACAAGAGTAAAATAATCCGAAGTGTAGAAGTAATGCGGCTCAGCTTTCAGCAAAACATTTGGGATACTTCACTGGTTAAGTATAACCTCGGTATAAGGCTGGCAAATATTTTTCATAAAAATTCCACTGAAAAAGTAATACGTAAAAATCTTTTTTTTGAAGAAAATGCCCGTTTCTATCCTTATCTGGTTGCGGATAATGAAAGGTATTTACGGTCGCTTTCATTTATACAGGATGCAAGAATAATTGTAGATTTTGCTGGTGCCGACTCGGTGGATGTACTTGTAATTACAAAAGATGTTTTTTCTTTAGGCGTAAAACTTAAAGTAGATGACAAAACCCGTGGACGAATTGAAGTAAGTGATGACAATGTTGCTGGCAGTGGTACCAGAATTATGGCAAATGGATTATATGATAAGCCCCGTAATCCACAAAAAACGTGGGCTACGGAAATGATACGCAGAAACATTGGCGGCTCTTTTATTGACTGGACGGCAGGTTTTAATAACTATGCACCATCCTACAGCAATGGAAGCTGGGAAGAAACAAAAATTTATACCCGGCTTGATAAACAGATGGTTACCCCTTTTGTCCCTACAATCGGCAGTTTTGAAGCTGGTTATTATAAGTCTGCTAACGCCTATCCGCCCGACTCATTTTATTTCGCAAACGACCGGTATGAATATTTTAATGCTGATGCATGGTTTGGTTACAGTTTAGATAACCGCAGGGCTTTATATAATAACAGGGAAATACGTGTGCATAATTTTGCAGGCATCCGTGCCTTTACACAACATTTTTTTTCAAAGCCACAGCGTACAGACTCTTTCTTCGACTCCCGCTTTTCCAACACAACAGGCGTGCTGGCATCATACAATATTTTTAAACAGGTTTTTTATAAAACAAATTTTATTTATGGTTTTGGCCGAAGCGAAGATGTGCCGGAAGGTTTTAGCCTTGCTTTAGTTGTGGGAGTTACAAAAAAAGATGCTGCCAAACGACCCTATTCCGGTATTGATTTTAGCTTTGCTAATTTTAAAAGCAAAGGCTTTTATACAAATTTTACATTTAGAAGCGGGGGCTATGTTTACCGCAAAAGAATAGAAGACCTAGATGTGCTTTTTAATGTAGAACATTTTACAAAGCTTAAAAAAATTAATACCTCGTGGTACCGCCGCACTTTTATTAACACCGGATTTGCAACACAGGTTAACCCTGTATTTAACGGCGCACTATTAATACGCAGCGATTTTGGCCTCCCTTATTTTAGCCAGGAAAATATTACAGGTGCCGACTTAAGAGGCACCGTAAAACTGGAGCAGGTTTTTTATAATACTAAAAAGATTTTAGGCTTTAGAATAGCACCATTTGCATTTAGCGATATGATAGTATTAAGGCCAAGCAAGCAGGTATTTAGTAAAACAAGTTTTTACAGCGCCATAGGCGGGGGCATACGTACCCGAAACGAGAATCTTGTATTTGGCACTATCGAATTGCGGGGCTATTATTTCCCCCGAATTCCTGGCAATTTTGACCCTTGGAAAATTGAAGTAAGCACTAATATTCGCTTTAGGTATAACAGCAGTTTTATACGTCGCCCCGATTTTGTTAACCCTAACTAACAACATAAAAAAAACCGCCCATTTAAGGCGGTTTAAATATATTCAGTGTAATATTTTACATTAAGTCCATAGCTTTTGCTAAAAAAGTAGTGTTAAACGGCAGCACCATGCTGCAATAAGCGCCAATTGGCGACCACAAAACTGCAAAAAACCCCACTACAGAAATTAAAAATAATATCCAGTATATCCCTTTTTGTTTACTTGTCATGTCATTTTATTTATTGTGCAAATATAGTACTGCTATTGCAATCAATAAATTGTTTTGCAATTTTTTTTAAAACAGCAGAAGTAAAATATAAAGAGCTTTTATATTTTAATGTGTATTTTTTACATTTTGATTTAAAGGCATTATCTTGCCACGGATTAATGGGCTTGCTATGGTGATACACTTTTATTTACGTTTTTCTACTACATACGGACAATCAATTTTTGTAAGCGGTGATGCAGACATTTTGGGTAACGATGATACCGCCAAAGCACTGCCCATTCAATATTTAAACGACCAGTTATGGCATGGCATTATTAATATTGACAAGGTAGACGGGCCACTGCGTTATAAATACATTTTAAGAGAAGAAGGGAAACCCGAAACTGTTGAGTTTGGCGACGACAGAATTTTAGTGCCCGACGAAATAAATGCGGCAGAACTGGTTCTTTTTGATACATGGAATTTTGCAGGCGAAACAGAAAATGCTTTTTTTACGCAACCTTTTCAGGATGTACTGTTAAAGCGTGACGCTGTTAAAACAAAAACTAAAGCAGCAAAAACATATACGCATGAGTTGAGGGTTAAAGCCCCTATGTTGAATAATGATGAAGTACTTTGCGTAACCGGCAGCGGCACCACATTAAAAGAATGGGATACTGCAAAACCGCTGCTGCTGGAAAAAAATAAAACCTGGTGGAAATTACGGCTCAACCTCAGCAACGAAAGCTTTCCGCTAACTTACAAATACGGCATATACAACACAGCAGCCGGTAAATTTTCTACTTTCGAAAAAGGAGATAACCGCATTTTAATGGGTGATGCCGCAAAAAAGAAAGTTACTGTTTGCCATGATGGTTTTGCAGATATTAACTGGAAGCCATGGAAAGGCGCAGGTGTTGCCATTCCTGTTTTTAGTTTACGCAGCAAAAACAGTTTTGGTGCTGGAGAATTTACCGATTTAAAATTGTTGGTGGACTGGGCCCGGAAAACAGGGTTGAAGCTGATTCAACTTTTGCCACTTAACGACACTACTGCCACTCATACCTGGAAAGATTCTTATCCATACGCTGCCATATCTGCTTTTGCGTTACATCCATTATTTTTAAATCTTGAAAAAACTGCTGGTAAAGCACAGGCTGCATTAATACAACCGCTTAGAAAAAAGCAGCAGCAGTTAAATGCACTGGCTGATATGGATTATGACAGCGTCATTAAATTCAAAATATCGGCCATTAAAGAAATATATCTGGCACAAAAAGAAGTTTTTAAAAACGATAAAAATTACTTTGAATTTTTTGAACTGAACCGTTACTGGCTGGTGCCTTATGCAGCTTTTTGTTATTTGCGTGACAAATACAATACCTGCGAATTCAGCAGCTGGAAAACAAACAGTGTGTATGATGAAGACGCCGTACAGCGGGTGGTAAGTCCGTCGCAAAAACACTATGATGATATTGCGGTGCATTACTTCACTCAATATCATTTGCATTTGCAACTAAAAGAGGCAACAGCATATGCACACAAAAACGGTATTGTTGTAAAAGGCGATATCCCCATTGGCATTTATCGCAACAGTGTTGATGCCTGGATGGCACCAGCATTGTATAATATGAATGCACAGGCTGGCGCACCGCCAGATGATTTTGCAGTGAAGGGACAAAACTGGGGCTTTCCTACTTATAACTGGAGTGCTATGCAGCAGGATGGTTTTACCTGGTGGCGCAAGCGCTTTGAACAAATGAGCAACTACTTCGATGCATTTCGTATTGACCACATACTCGGCTTCTTCCGTATATGGAGTATTCCCTTACATGCAGTGGAAGGTATTATGGGTAAGTTTGACCCAGCCATACCTGTACACATAAATGAGCTG
The DNA here is from genome assembly GCA_020059395.1 of Chitinophagales bacterium. Classification (GTDB taxonomy): domain Bacteria; phylum Bacteroidota; class Bacteroidia; order Chitinophagales; family Chitinophagaceae; genus Ferruginibacter. The sequence continues at coordinate 8,378 of JAGVCC010000365.1, forward strand.
TTTGAACGCAATGTATCTTTCGACTGGCACCGCTATTGCAAACCATATATAACTGATGCTGTATTGCATGCGTTGTTTGCAAACAAGGCTGATTATGTACGCAATAATTTTTTGAACAGTTATTATGAACTGAAAGAGGAATTTAATACCCAGCAAAAAGTGGAAGCTTATTTTGCAGCACAACCAGAAATTGATGGTAATGTAAAAAGCGGTCTGTTTGATTTAATAAGCAATGTGATATTTTTTGAAGATGAAAAAGCCAACCATTTTCATTTTCGGTTTGCTATGGAGCAAACACTTTCTTTTAAAGCACTGGATGGTTACAGTCAGCAGCAGTTAAAAGAACTGTATGTAAATTATTTTTTCAGACGGCAAGATGATTTTTGGAGAGAAGAAGCCATGCATAAGCTGCCCGGCTTAAAACGCAGTA
>JAGVCC010000274.1 GCA_020059395.1 Chitinophagales bacterium
CAGTATTTCTCAAAGTGCTGTAACCAGAGATGAAGGGATACAATTTTTTGGCTTAAATCCGGAAAAGAAAACTATCCTTTCCATTGGCGGCAGTTTAGGTGCAAAAAGCATTAATGAAGCAATTGATAAACACATAACCGCATTTGCTGAAAATGATTTACAGCTTATTTGGCAAACAGGCAAGCCGTATGCAGAAAAAGGAAAAGCTGCGGCAGCAGGCAAAAACAATATTTGGGCAGGAGACTTTATTACCCAAATGGAATATGCTTATGCAGCGGCAGATATGGTAATAAGCCGCAGCGGTGCCATGGCAATTGCTGAATTATGTGTGGCGAAAAAGCCGGTGGTGTTTGTGCCTTTTCCTTTTGCTGCAGAAGACCACCAAACAGTAAATGCACAAAGTTTAGTTAATAAAAATGCCGGCATAATGGTTAAAGACGGTGAGGCGTTCAATAAGTTAGTTCCAGCAATATTGCAGCTTTCAAAAAATGAACAGCAGCAAAGTGAATTAAAAAACAACATTGGCAAACTGGGAATTATCAATGCTGATGAGATAATAGCAACAGAAATTTTGAAACAGCTTTAGAAATTAAAAGTGAATGATTTAAATAAAATAGTTACGAATTTAATTTCCTCCCCCACAGGGGGAGGTCAGGAGGGGGCCGTTTATTTTATCGGCATCGGCGGCATTGGCATGAGTGCCATTGCCCGGTACTTTAATTCAAAAGGCGTAATTGTTTCAGGATATGATAAAACAGAAACGGTATTGACAAAACAATTAGTGGCAGAAGGTATAGCGGTGCATTACGAAGATAATATTGAGTTCATTGACAAAAAAGCAAGCGTGGTGGTGTATACACCGGCTGTTCCAAAAAATCATAAGGAATTGAACTGGTGCCTGGATAATAATTACACCGTTGTAAAACGCAGCGATATTTTAGGATCTGTTACAAACAGCGCATTTAATATATGCGTGGCAGGCACACACGGTAAAACCACCACCAGTACAATGGTGGCGCATATTTTACAGCACAGTGGTTTTGGCTGTAATGCTTTTTTGGGCGGTATTGCTGCTAACTACGGCAGTAATTTTTTCAGCAGCCCTAATAATGTTTGTGTGGTGGAAGCAGATGAATATGACAGAAGTTTTTTGAAATTAAATCCTGATGTGGCCATTATCACCGCAATGGATCCTGACCATCTGGATATTTATGGTACAGCAGAAAATGTAGAGCAGGCTTTTATCGATTTTTCAGCAAAAGTAAAAGCTGCTGGTTTGCTTATAAGTAAGTACGGTATGAAAAGAGGAGCGGAGTTAAAAGCAGCCAATCATTTTACCTATCATCAAAAAAATGAAAAGGCAGCTGTGTATGCAGCTAATATTAAAACCAATAACGGCAGTTATGTTTTTGATGTAAAAGCAAAAGATTGGCAACTGAATGATATTGAATTAAACATGGGCGGGCTGCACAATATTGAAAATATAACGGCAGCAATAGCAGTGGCACATCACCTTAAAATAAGTGATGAAAAAATTAAAGCCGCAGTAAGTTCTTTTAAAGGAGTAAAAAGAAGATTTGAGTACATAGTTAAAAATGAGAAGCAGCTTTTTATTGATGACTATGCACACCATCCTGATGAGTTATATGCATTATTAACAGGGGCCAAAAATTTATTTCCTGATGAAAAATGCACGGTAATATTTCAGCCGCACCTGTTTAGCCGCACAAAAGATTTTGCAGATGGGTTTGCAGCAACACTGGATATGGCAGACGAAATTATTTTGCTGCCCATTTATCCTGCAAGAGAGCTGCCCATGGAAGGCGTAACCAGTGAAATGATTTTAACGAAAATGAAAAACAACAACAGCAGCGTAAAAACCAAAGATGAGCTGCTGCAATGGATAAAAGAAAATAAACGAACACTGATAATAACAGCAGGAGCTGGAGATATTGACACATTAGTAGAACCAATAAAAACATTTTTGACAACAAATAAATAGCAAAACATAATCTCCTCCATATCCCTTCCCCCGGGGAAGGATAGGATGGGCTGGTTTTATGAAACACAATTACAGCATAAAAAAAATACTCTTAGCCATTATGTGGCTCGGTATTACTGTGTCTGTAACGGTTTTGCTGGTGGCGGCCATTCGTAAAAATGATACTGCACCCTGCAGGGCAGTTGAAGTAAACATCTTTGGTATTGAGACAGACGAAAAATTTGTAGATGAAAATGATGTGCTGCAAACTATTGAAACTGTTTGCGGGCAAAACCCAGTGGGTAAGGCAACCGGTGCTTTTAACCTGCGCAAGATAGAAGCGGAGTTACAAAAAAGTGCCTGGGTAAAATCCGCACAATTGTTCTTTGACAATGCCTCGGTACTAAAAGTAAAAATTTACGAACGGGAACCCGTTGCAAGAATTTTTACCACTGCGGGCAGCACTTATTACATAGATACTGCTTTAAAAATGCTGCCGCTAAGTGATAAATTTTCTGCAAGGTTGCCATTGTTTACCGGTTTCCCGTCTGATGGTATTGTACTCTCAGCAGCAGACAGCAGTTTATTAAAAGAAGTAAGAGACATCAGCCTTGCTTTGCAAAAAGACTCTTTTTGTATGGCAATGATAGAACAGGTGGATATTAATGCACAGCGCAATTTTGAAATGATACCAAAAGTGGGTAATCAGTTAATAGTTTTTGGCAATGCAGAAGATGCTGGTACAAAATTTGACAAACTAAAGCTTTTTTATAAAAACATTTTAATTAAAACAGGCTGGAGTAAATACAGTGTAATAAATGTGCAGTACAAAAATCAGGTGGTGGCAAAATTGCGTGGGCAGGAAGATAAAACAGCAGACTCTGTACGAACACTGCAGCTGATGCAGCTGATTGCAGACAATGCAGCCCGTATGGCAGAAGACTCTGTACAAAGCATACGGCAGGACAACAGCACTAATACTGCCGACAGCACAATGATTCAACAGTCAATTCAAAGAGAGGATAATATAGAAACATCAAATGCACTTATCGCCGACCCCCTGCAACCAGAAAACCCACCGGTGGTTAACAAACCGGCAGCTAATCCGTTACCCTCTGCGAAACCAACACCAGTAAAACCCTTAACAACTAAACCAGTTCCAACAAAACCAAAACCTGCTGCAACAAAACCGGCAGCAACAAAATCAACCACACAAAATCCAACCCCTGTTAAAAAACCAACTGTAACAAAACCCAATGCAAACACAAACAAACCAAAAGCAGTAATGCCTTTAAAAAATGATTATTAGTATTCGTTCATAGTTAATGGTTAATAGTTCATAGTAAAACAAAATTCTCTTTTACAATGAACCATGAACTATTAACCATCAACCATAAAAACACACACAAACAAAACATACAACTATGCAGCAGGAACAACCCATCATTGTAGGTCTCGATATCGGCACCACAAAAATTGCCGCTATTGCAGGCCGTAAAAACGAATACGGCAAGCTGGAAATTTTAGGCTTTGGCCGTGCCAACAGCAACGGTGTGCAGCACGGTATGGTGCTCAACATCGATCAAACTATTAAGGCTATTGAAATGGCTTTAAAAAACTGTTACGACAGTAACCCCAATTTAGAAATTAACGAAGTATATGTTGGTATTGCAGGCCATCATATAAAAAGTTTGCAAACCCGTGGCGATATTGTACGCCAGGCAACAGAAGAAGAAATTCGCCAGGAAGAAATTGACAGGCTTATTGCAGACCAGTACCGCACCTATATACCTGCCGGCGACCAGATTATTGATGTAATACCGCAGGAGTTTACGGTAGATAATTTTCAAAATATACCCAACCCCATTGGTTACAGTGGTGTAAAAGTGGGCGCCAATTTTCATATTATTACC
>JAGVCC010000153.1 GCA_020059395.1 Chitinophagales bacterium
CAACAACAGGAAGGTGGTTTTAACTTTCAAAACCTAATTAGTAAGTTTACCGGCAGTGGCGGCCAGCAAAGCGGCGGTGGGTTAATGGATATTGTATCTCAGCTGGCAGGCGGTGCCACACAGGCCCAGCAACAACAGGGTGGAGGCGGCTTAATGGACCTTATAAAAGGATTTATTAAGTAACACGAATATTAAGATTGTGTTAAAGCGCCTTTAAACAAGGGCGCTTTTCTTTTTTGGTTAAACTAATTAGATAATTTTACGTCGTAAATATACCAGCAGGTTATAGTCAAAACTTTACTTAACAATACTGGTAAAAATAAAAAGTTCTTTTATCCGTTATAAATAAAATCAGTTTCAAAAAAGTCTATTAAGGAAACCTTAACAGTTTAACTGAAACTTTTGGCACCGGGTTTGCGTATATTTATAGCATAAACACTACAATTTTAAATTTTCTCATAAGCAGTTAGTTTTGGTAAAACGGCCCCTGTTTCTACAGGGGCTTTATTTTTTAATTACCTCCCTGCCACGCCGGGCACTACTGGCAGACTTTCGTTACCGGTTTCATTAACAGCCTGCACTGCAAAAAAATAGTTATCCTTGCTATATGGAAGTATCATGTTTACAGCTGTAGTAAATATTTTCTTTTGCCAAACGGGGCTGGTAGTTTCCCTTATTAAAACATAATACCCTTTCACATTGCCAGATTTTGGCCTGTTCCAGTATAAACTTGTGCTGTTGCCAAGCCTTTTAACATCCATTTTTACACTGTCGGGCATTGATGGTGCTTTTGCAAGGCTGGCAAGGTTTGCAAGGTTCATAGCGGTATTCTTTCGCAGGTATTCATAGTCAATGTGTTTTTCAAGGTCGCCATATTCAATAGCATTTTCAGTTCTTACATTTTGATGCTGCCGGGTATAGTTTTCGTTCATCTCTGTAAAACGCACTGCTGCATAGCCTCGTTGCACATAAGGGGTGTGATCTCCGCCACGTAAAAAGCGGTCGTTCCGGTAAATCATTACTACTTGTAAATTTTCTACATACCGTTCACCAATTTCTTTTACATAGCGGGCAAGCTGCCTTGCTTTGCCGTCATTTTCTAACCCCAGCGTTCTTATTGAAGCGGCATTTTTTTCTGTTTCAAAAGCAGGCAGACCCTCACTGAAAACACGTATTCTGGTATTATCAATAATACCGGTTTCGTTACTGTTGTTACTGCCAATAATATCGTTATTTAGTACAGCTTCAATATTCCATTTCTGTTGCTTAGCTTTTTCACTCATAAAATTAGCACCCAGCAAGCCCTGCTCCTCACCACTAACTGCCACAAATATTACCGTTGCCGCAAAGCCGGATTTACTCATTATTCTAGCACATTCAATAACTGCGGCAGTGCCGCTAGCATCGTCGTTAGCGCCAGGGGCATCTCCAATACTGTCTGTCGGGCTTGTACGCATATTATCTAAGTGCCCGCTAATTATAAAAACCCTGCTGTCAAGAGGATCCGTTCCCTTAAGGGTTGCAACAACATTACCCAGCAATACTGGTCTGCCTATCCTTCTTCCGTCTGGCTGTAGTGTTGTAGTGTCAATATATGCACTAAGTCTGCCATTGCTTGCAGCAGTAAACTGATTAAATTTTTGCAACACCCATTTTCTTGCTGCGCCAATACCTCTAGCTGCAGAAGTTTGATTGCTTAATGTATTTCGGGTACCCATACCCACTAGTGTTTTTATATAATGCTGCAGTGAGTCTACAGATACCTCTTGCACCATTTGTTGAATCGAGTAGTCTTTTTGAACAATAGTTTGGGCATTGCTTGCAAATGCTAACACTGCAAATGAGAGGGCGAAAAGAAATTTCATAGTATTTGTTTGTGGTAAATATACAAAGTTGATTATTACAGGCGGGGCTTTTAAAAGATAAAAACAGCCAGTAATGCCTTATGCCTGAAGAAGTCAGACTAATGACCTGAAAAACTCTTTTTTAAAGATTGGACAAAAAATATTTTGATATTAGTTTTTTTATAGTAATTTTACGCCTCAATTGCGGAATATGCAATTGCAGCTTACCATCTTAAGATTCTTCATCCGTGCCAAAAACCACACGTTCAATTGTCCGTGCTAAACTCCGTAACCAATTAGCCATTTATTTTAAGCAATAACTCTAAAATCACGCAATATGGGAACTAAAAACCTCTTTGTACTTCTATTGGTATTTTCAATTGTATTCGCATCTTGTACCACTACAAATAAAGTGGCCTATTTCCAAAACTCACAGGATACAACTTATAAGCAAACAGTAAAAACTGTTGAGGCACCGCTGGAAAGCAATCATTTTTTAAAAATATCTGTAAGCAGTAAAAGTGAAAAAGCTTCAGCAATCTTTAATCCCTTTCCACCCGTGGTTGATGATAAAACGGCTAATGGAAAAGGAGATGCTGATAAATATGTTGGCTACCTTATTGATAACAATGGCAACATTGAAATGCCCATTTTGGGAAAAATAAAAGCCCGTGGCCGCACTAAAACTGAACTTAAAGAGTTTATCACAAATGAAATTTTGGCCCAGAAACTTTTGATTGACCCTATTGTAGATATCAGGTTGCTGAATTTTGAGGTAACGATACTTGGTGAAGTTGCATCACCTGCTGTGATAAGTGTTCCCAGCGAAAAAATATCTCTGGTTAAAGCACTGGGTATGGCAGGCGACATTACCATTTATGGCAAAAAAGATAATGTGCTTTTAATACGTGAAGAAAATGGTGTGCGTAAAACACGTCATATAAACTTAAATTCAAGCGATTTTTTAAATTCTGAATACTATTATCTCCAGCCTAACGATGTAGTTTATGTGGAGCCTAATAAAACTAAAGTTTCAATTTCCGGCAGATCGCAACAAGTGTTGCCATTGGTGTTAACAAGCCTTTCTATTTTAGTTTTTGTAATTGACAGAGTAATACAATAAAGCGTTTTTAAAAATGAAACCAGTTATAAATAATAAAAGGCGTGCAGCCAACGATGACGAGGAAAGCTCGGGCCAATCCTTAGTTTCAAAGTACTTGCCTTATTGGCCAATGTTTATACTATCAGCTTTGCTGGCACTTGCCGCAGCGCATATTTATCTGCGCTATGCTACACCTATATTTGAGGCCGGTGCTACTATGATTGTAAATGATGAAGAGAAGGGTAACGCAAAAGGGAGTATAGAGAATGAAATTAACCGTATGTCCGCCAAAAAAAAGGTGGAAAACGAAATACAAGTACTCCAAAGCAGGGTATTGATGGAGACCGTGGTAAAAAAATTAGGCCTTTATGCACCTGTGATGCAAGAAGGGAAGGTAAAAGGAGCTGATGGTTACACACTCTCACCGATAAAAATTGAAAAGCTTAATCCTGACTCTGTTGTAAATGTGGCTAAAATATATTTCACCTACGATAAGACTTCTAAAACGGTCAATATTAACGGTACAGGAAAATACCCTTTAAACGAATATGTAACCACACCCTATGGACAATTAAAGTTCATGGAAAATCCTTATTACAGCCCTGCTTTTGAATCTGAGAAAAAAACTTATTTTTCTTTGATTGATCCTCGGGTAGTTGCAAGTGGGTATGCGTTAGGTTTAAAAGTTAGTAGTAACAGGCAAAGTGCTATTATCGATATTAGCTACAGAGATCCTATTCCTCAAAGGGCAGTAAATATAATTGGTGAGTTGATTACTGCGTATCAGGATGCGTCGCAAAATGAAGCAACTAACACTGCTAAAAATACATTAACATACCTTAATGAAAGATTGGGGGTTTTAAAAAGCTCTATTGATTCTATTGAAGGCAAAAGGCAGGTGTATATGGCCGCCAACGATGCGATAAATGTAGAAGGGTCTGCCGACCTTGCTATGCAAACAAAAGCTGCCACCACTCAAAAAATGGATGATATTCGTAATCAGGACGCAATGCTTTCGCAGGTAGAAAGGTCTGTATTAAGTAGTAGTGGGAGTGATGTTGTTTCTCCAAAAGCAGTGCAGGATGCTGCACTTGCAGGTATGATGAGCCAGTTATATACCAGCCAAATGGAGTATAATAGAATGAAAAAAGATATGGGAGCGAACCACCCCGATTTAATTGCTAAAGCAAACGAAATAAATAAGATACGGCCTGGAATTTTAGAAAATATTCGTACACAAAGAGCATCATTAAATGCTGCTATTTCGGGGCTCAGTTCGTCTGCGGGTTCAAATAGTGCAGTTATAAGGGGTTCTTCTAAAAAGCAAAAAGATTTACTCGAAATAAACAGGGAGCATGCAAGCAGATCGCAATCGTTTGACTTTTTGCAACTTAAAAAGCAGGAAACTGAAATGGCATTGCTTACAGTGGCGCCTGCAATGAAAGTGGTGGATAAGCCAATGGCAGGCCAGTCACCAGTTAGCCCCAAAAAGAAACTGATTTACATTTTGGCAATTGTAGGTGCGTTAGGTTTGTGCGTGGGTGTTATAACAGTAAAAGACATGCTTACTGGTAAAATTAAATACAGGGCAGAAATTGAAAAAATGACCAGTATTCCTATTATTGGCGAAATAGCTTTTGATAAATCAAAGTCTCCAATTGTGATTGAAAAGGGTACCAGAAGTTTTGTAGCAGAGGAGTTTAGAAAGCTGCGAATTTCGCTTTCATTTCTCGGAATAGACTCTTCTCATAAGAAAATCTTAGTAACATCGAGTATTTCTGGTGAGGGTAAAAGCTTCATTGCTGCTAACCTTGCTGTAAGCTTGTCGCTTACTGGTAAAAAAGTAGTTTTGGTTGATATGGATTTGAATAATCCCAGCCTTTCTAAAATTTTAAGTGTTAATCAAGAATACGGCAGTACAGAGCTTTTAAGCGGAGAGAAGAGTGTGGATGAAGTAGTTAAGAAATTAGATGAACATGAAAACCTTTATTTTATTTCTGCAGGCAACTTGCCGGAAAATCCAACCGAACTTTTGGCCAATGGGAAGATAAACGCAATAATCGACTATCTAGAAAACAGCTTTGATGTGGTATTGATAGACACATCGCCTTCTGTATTGGTTACAGATGCCTTTATACTTTCTGGCTTATGCGATGCTACCCTTTATGTAGTTCGCCACGATTATACACCTAAAATGCTGGTAAAACGTATTGATGAAAACAATGAGATTAACCCATTACATAACCCTGCTATTGTGTTCAACGGAGTAAAAGGCAGGGGTATAATAAAAAATAATTATGGGTATGGATACGATTATGTTTATGGTAATAAGGACAGAGGTTCAAGGAAGAAAAAAGTATCATAACCTAAAAATAATGAGCCTACAATTAAAGAAATTGTAAATTAAATCGTAAATTTGTGGAGTCGGGAAATAACAACCCTGACCCTAACCACTCCAACTATCTGATTAACTGCTTTGTTACATAGCTATTGTAACCCTTCCACTATCTCATCAGTAAAACCGGCCCGTTTGTCTTGCCAAATGTATTTCCATTATCTCTGATAAAACTATTATTTCGTTCCACTATCCCGATTAACTGCGCATTTCACCTAAAAAAATGTTTATGCAGAAAAATTGGTACGTACTTTACACCAGGCCGCAATGTGAAAAAAAAGTTGCAACCCTGCTGGCAAAAAGAAAAATTGAAAGCTTTATTCCATATGTAAATATGGACTTAACACGCCTTAAGAAAAACAAAACCGTTACCCGGCCTCTGTTCAAGTCTTACGTGTTTGTTTACACAACGGCCACAGAGTTTTCATCTCTGCTGCATGCCGATGGCGTAATTAGTGTACTGCACTGGTTGGGCAAGCCCGCTATTATCGCCGAAACTGAGGTAAACGCAATTAAAGAATTTACTACAGACTATCAGAACATTGATTTGGAAAAACTTCAAGTAAACAGCAATTTGCTTGAAAAAAGCTTTTATAAATCCGCTTATTCTGTAGAAGGAAACTTGGTAGCTGTTCAAAATAAAACAATAAAGATTAATCTTCCGTCGTTAGGTTATGCAATGATTGCCAACCTGAAAGAAGAAAGTGTTTTCGGGCTGGATAAGTCTATGTCTCGAAACTATCTATTTGCACAGTCATGATGAATTTGACGGATAAAATTTATGTAGCAGGCCACAGGGGTTTAGTAGGTTCTGCAATTGTAAGAGCTTTAAAAAACTTAGGTTATACAAATATTATTTGTAAAACTTCGGCCGAACTTGATTTAAGAAATCAGTCTGCTGTAAATGTTTTTTTTGAAACTGAACAGCCTCAATTTGTTTTTCTGGTGGCAGGAAAAGTTGGCGGTATTGTTGCAAACAACACATACAGGGCTGAATTTTTGTATGACAATCTAATGATTGTAAGCAATGTGGTTGAAGCTGCTCACAGAAATAATGTAACAAAGCTGCTTTTTACAGGCAGCTCTTGTATTTACCCTAAGTTAGCACTGCAACCTATTAAGGAAGAGTATTTACTTACCGGAGCGTTAGAACAAACTAACGAGCCTTACGCTATTGCAAAAATTGCCGGTATTAAGCTTTGCCAAAATTACCGAAGCCAGTATGGCTCAGATTTTATTAGTGTAATGCCCACCAATATGTATGGGCTTAATGATAACTATCATCCGGAAAATTCACATGTACTTCCGGCATTAATCCGAAGATTTCATGAGGCTAAAATGGCTGGGTTATCTACCGTAACCATTTGGGGTTCCGGTAAGCCATTGAGAGAATTTTTAAATTCAGACGATTTAGCTGACGCCTGCATATTTTTAATGAATAATTACAGCGGAGAAGAGATTGTAAATGTTGGCTGTGGTGAGGATGTATCTATAAAAGAACTGGCAGAACTTGTAAAACATGCAATTGGGTTTACAGGAGATTTGATTTTTGACACTTCAAGACCTGATGGAACACCACGAAAATTGCTTGATGTATCGAAACTGCATGCATTAGGATGGAAACATAAAATAACACTTGAAGACGGCATAAAAACAGCTTACCAGGATTTTATAACGAAACAACAAGAGCCCTCACCGGTTCTGCAGTAACTTAGTAGTACTACACATTCCAAACACTAAATAACAAAAATGAAAACGGCATTAATTACCGGTGTTACCGGTCAAGATGGGGCATACCTTTCTGAACTACTTTTAGAAAAAGGTTACATGGTTCATGGTATAAAAAGGCGCTCCTCTTTAATCAACACAGAACGTATCGATCATCTGTATCAGGATTTACACGAAAATAATGTACGTTTTAAACTGCACTATGGTGATTTAACTGACAGTACTAACCTGATAAGAATTATACAGGAAACGCAACCAGACGAAATTTATAACCTTGCAGCCATGAGTCATGTAAAGGTTAGTTTTGATACACCAGAATACACTGCTAATGCCGACGGTATTGGTACGCTGCGTATTTTAGAAGCAATACGCATTTTGGGCCTTGAAAAGAAGACAAGGGTATATCAGGCATCTACATCAGAACTTTATGGTTTAGTGCAGGAGGTACCTCAGAGAGAAACTACTCCTTTTTATCCAAGGAGCCCATATGCTGTAGCTAAATTGTATGGTTACTGGATTATGGTTAATTACAGGGAAGCATACAATATGTTTGCCTGCAATGGTATTTTGTTTAACCACGAAAGCCCGTTGAGAGGTGAAACGTTTGTAACGAGAAAAATTACAATTGCAGTAGCTTCTATTGCAAACAAAATACAGGACACACTATACCTCGGTAATCTGGATGCGAAAAGAGACTGGGGGCATGCTAAAGATTATGTTGAGGCAATGTGGAGAATTTTGCAACAGGATACTCCGGATGATTTTGTAATTTCTACAGGCGTAACAACAACAGTAAGAGACTTTGTAAAAATGGCATTTGCAGAGGTAGGTATTGATGTGGAATTTAAAGGAGAAGGCGTTGAAGAAAAAGCTTATGTAGTATCATGCAGCAATCCCGATTATCAATTAGCAGCCGGAAAACTGGTAGTAGCGATAGATCCGGAATATTTCAGGCCAACAGAAGTTGAATTACTGATAGGTGACTGCAGTAAGGCAAAAGCAAAATTAGGATGGGAGCCAAAACATGACTTGGCCAGCCTTGTAAAAGACATGGTTGCCAGCGACCTTAAGTATGTACAGCGGAAAATGATACATGCTCATGCATAAGTAGGCCTTCAGATTACTTATATCCAAATAAACAAAACAGCAAACTAGCAAACTATATTTTAATACATCGGCACTATACTGCCGATGTATTAAAACAAGTGAGTTTTTTTAAACTCTGTAAAATGTTGTTTTTTTTGAATACTTGTTTAATAAAATATTTTAATCCCTACATACCCTTTAATGCGGCTATATTTATTACCGCAGGCAAAACAGGCAAAATGGTTATTAAAAAATATATTGGCTCACTACGGCAAACTGCTGTTAACTTTTTTACAAAGGGGCATCAACGCAGCCTTGACGCAAAAAAGAATATTGCAGGGTCGTTGCTGATAAAAGGAATTAGCATTGCCATAGGGATATTGCTGGTGCCGCTTACAATAGACTATGTAACCAAAAGTAAGTATGGTGTTTGGCTGGCCTTAAGTTCTGTAATTGGCTGGGTATCTTTTTTTGATATTGGCTTTACTCACGGTTTGCGCAATAAGTTTACAGAAGCTAAATCTAAAGGTGATGATTATGGAGTTAAGTTGTACATAAGTACTACATATTTTTACATAACATTGCTTTTTACAGCAGTATGGCTACTGCTTTTTACAATAAATAATTTTATCAGCTGGCACAGTTTATTAAAACTGCCGGCATCAGACGAAGCCGAAATTTCCCGCCTTGCAATTATCATTTTTACTAATTTTTGCCTGCAATTTGTTTTTAAAATTATTAGTACAATTCTAACTGCAGATCAGCAGCCTGCAAAAAGCTCACTTATAGATATGCTGGGCCAGCTTACAGGCCTTGTTATAATTTTCATACTTACAAAAACAACAACCGGTAACCTTATTTATCTTGGTTTTGCTATAGGTGCAGCACCAACATTAATATTATTTCTGGCAAATGTGTATTTTTTTAAAACCAGGTACAAGCATTATATACCTGCAATGAAATTTGTAAAAAAGGAATACGCAAGAGACATTATGCGGCTGGGGGGTAAATTTTTTGTACTGCAGGTCTCCGCAATGATACAGTTTGAAACCTCCCTTTTTTTAGTAGCAAAATTTTTTGGGGCAGATAAAGTACCAGATTATAGCATACCATTTAAATATTTTTCAGTACTGCAAATGGGATTTACAATAATGCTAAGCCCTTTATGGAGTGG
>JAGVCC010000287.1 GCA_020059395.1 Chitinophagales bacterium
CACCTGCAACGCTTTTTCACGTATCGCAATTTTTGCAGGGTCGGTTACATTCATTATTTGTTCTACTGCCGATGAATGTAAATATTCTGTTGTCCTTCCCGGAAAGCCAAACACCATGGTGAAGTCTCCTTCTTTAACACCATCTAACGAAATTTTTAAAGAGCGTTTGGGTTTGTAGGGTACATTATCTGCTGAGTATTCAGCAGGTTTATTATCCTTACCGGCATAAATGCGAAACATGCTAAAGTCTCCGGTGTGGCGTGGCCACATCCAGTTATCGGTATCTTTTCCAAAATTACCAATGGAAGAGGGTGGGGCACCCACCAGGCGGACATCTTTATATGTTTCGGTAATAAACATAAAGTATTTGTTACCCTCAAAAAATGGGCGGATGATGATGTCCTGATAGGTTTCTTTTTTAACCCCTTTTTTAAATTCATCAATATTATTACCAATTATTTTTTGCCTGTCTTTTTCTGCAGTATTTGCAGTAATGCCTTTTAGTACAGCAGCTGTCACCTCTTCTATATTTACAATAAAAGTGGCAAACAAGCCGGGGTTGGGTAATTCCTGCCCATTATTGTAAGCCCAAAAACCATCCCGTATATAGTTATTCTGCAGCGATGAATGATTCTGTATGGCATCAAAACCGCAATGATGATTGGTGAGTAACAGCCCTTTGTCAGAAATTACTTCTGCAGTGCAAAAGCCACCAAAGCTTATAATAGCATCTTTAAGGCTGCTTTTATTAATGCTGTAAATATCTTCAGCATTAATTTTTAGCCCCATCTTTTTCATATCTTTTTCATTCAGCGCCTGTAGCAGTTGCGGCAGCCACATACCTTCATCTGCAAAAAGTTTTACTGAAGCTGTAACGGTTATTAATAAAAGCAGAAGCTGTTTTTTCATATACCGGGTGTTTAAGTATGTAAATGTAGCGAAGCAGTTTAATATCTTTTCACCGCAGCTAAATAGTTTTCAAAATCTGTTACACCAAAGCTGCTGAGGTTTTGCTCTTTGGTCACCATGGCTTTTTGAGCCGCCAGCACACCATAACGTATGTCATCAAAACCGTCAATGGTATGTGCATCGGGGTCAATGGATATTAATACGTTTTTATTAAGTGCATAATCAATGTGCCGCCAGTCAATATCTAAACGGCTTGGGTGTGCATTTAATTCAATAGCTACTTTGTTGGCCGCACAGGCATCAATTATTTTTTTATGATCAACAGGGTAGCCCTTGCGGCTAAGCAGCAGCCGCCCCGTCATGTGCCCTAAAATGGTTGTGTAAGGGTTTTCAATAGCAGTTAATAAGCGTTGCATGGCTTTTTCTTCCACCATTTTTAAATTACTGTGTACCGATGCTATTACTAAATCGAAAGTGGAAAGTATGCTGTTACTGTAATCTAAATTACCATCATTTAAAATGTCGCTTTCAATACTTTTAAAAATTTTAAAGCCGCTTAGTTTGTTATTCAGCTCATCTACATATTGGTGTTGAGCGGCGATTTTTTCTTCATTCAGCCCTTGTGCATAGGATGCACTTTTACTGTGGTCGCTTATAACTAAATATTCAAAACCTTTTTCTTTGGCAGCTTTAGCCATTTCTTCAATGGTATTGCTTCCATCGCTCCAGTTGCTGTGGCTGTGTATTATGCCTTTAATATCGCCGGGTTGTATAAGTGTGGGCAGTTTAGCCTGTTCGGCTTTTTCAATAACGGCTACAGTTTCTCTTAAACAATGTGGAATGTAATTAAGCCCAGCACTTTCAAAAAAAGCATTGTCATCAGCAGTTGTAATGGCTGTATAATCAGCCGTGGGGTAATCTTTCGCAAAAGCATTTACAAATTCGGGGCTGCCACTTGTTTCAAATATCCGCTGCCTAAAGTTTGCGGTACCCGTATAAAGCCGCAAGCGAAGGCCATTCAGCAATTTGTATAAAAGAGTATCTGGTTTGTCTTCCAGCAGTTCTGGTGGATTGGCACTTACAAATTTGGGTTTTATCAAGTCGTTAGGGCTGTTTATTACATACTCCAGCTCATCAATAATTTCCAGTTGCCTTTTAAAAGTACCGGTAAGTACGGCATTTTCTGCTCCAAATAGTTTCTGCACATACGCAGTAACCTGTGGCTCTACAGCCTGTACCTGTGGGTATAAAAAACTGCCCTGATTGTGTAAATAAAATTCAATCGATTCAATGATGCTGAGCTGTGTTTTTTCTCCAAAGCCTTTGTAAAGTTTCAATCTGTTTTCCTGGCAGGCATATAGTAATTCTCCCACGCTTTCAATTTCCATTTCTTTCCAAATGGTATGTATTTTTTTTGGTCCTATGCCTTTTATATTAAGCAGTTCAATTACACCTGTTGGTGTTTTTGAAATAATATCTTCAAGCGCCTGCAGCTTTTCTGTTTCAATTATTTCTATAATTTTTTTTGCAGTAGAATCGCCAATGCCTTTTAATGAAGCAATCTGTTCTTTAGGAATACTTGTTAATTGTGCGGCTAAATTTTCTATGTGATATGCTGCAATGCTGTATGTTTTTGCCTTAAAATTATTTTCGCCATGTATGTCCATTAATTTGCCTAAAAGGGAAAAATTTTCGGCTATTTGGTAATTATCCATATTTCAAAAGTAGGAAAATGATAAAACTAAAGTGGCTATAAAATTGCGGCTGCAGGTAAAAAAGAGAATATTTTTTTATAAAAATGTGAGCAAAAAAAGCAAGTGTTGCATAAAAAAACTGTGTCACGTAGATTTTTTTAAATAGAAATTTTAAAAAAAAAACTCTACTAATTCAGCACTTGCTTTTTTCTACTCACAAAAAATACTAACAGGCTGGTTTAAAATGCAGGGGGCTTGAATGCAGTACTGGAAAGGGTTTCAACGAAAAAGCCCCGGATGAATCCAGGACTTTTTCTTATTTCTTTGCTTTAAAAAGCGAAGCTTACTTTTTCTTAGCAGCTTTTTTAGGAGCAGCTTTCTTAGCAGCTTTTTTAGGAGCAGCTTTTTTAGCAGCTTTTTTAGGAGCAGCTTTTTTTACCGCTTTTTTTGGTGCAGCTTTTTTAGCAGCTTTTTTCTTTGTAGCCATTTTTTTGAATTTAATTGGTTAGTTAATAATGATAAAAATAGAAATATTTATCAAACTAACAAAAAAAATTAAAAAAAATTTAAGCTGTAGCAGTTGCAGCGTTAACCGAAACTATAGTTTTATCACCTTTGCTTTTCTTAAATTCTACTAATCCATCTGCTAATGCAAACAAAGTAAAATCTTTACCAACACCAACATTTTTGCCGGGATGATAAACAGTGCCACGCTGACGAACAATAATGTTGCCATTAATTGCAGGTTGTCCACCGTAAATTTTTACACCTAATCTTTTGCTTTGTGAATCTCTGCCGTTTTTTACAGAGCCTTCACCTTTCTTATGTGCCATCTTTTTAAGTTTATAAGTTAATACAGTTGATAAGTTGAAAATGGTTAACTGTTTAACTTTGTTAATCCTGTTACCCTTGTCAACATTCAATTAAGCAATGCCAGTTACTTTAATGTGAGTATACTGCGTACGGTGACCGTGTTTTTTACGGAAACCTTTTCTTCTTTTCATTTTAAAGGCAATTACTTTATCACCTTTTACCAGATCGCTGATAATTTCTGCTTTAACTACTGCTTTTACAGCTGTACCTGCAACAACGGTTCCGTTGCTGTCAGTCATTAATACATCTGCAAATTCTACAGCATCACCTGTTTTACCTTCAATGTGAGGTACGTACAGACTATCTCCAGCTTTAACTTTAAATTGCTGACCGGCTATTTTTACTACTGCTAACATAATTTCCCGAATTTAGGACGGCAAAGGTAGGGGTTTTATTGGAAAATTTTAAAGCTATTTGGTAAATTTATATTCTACCGGCCTGCTTTGGAGGAAAAACTACGGCTTTTGACTGTTTTTATATCAGAGCAGGCTGTTTGCCAAAGCCAAAACTGGTATATTCGCCATATAATATGCGCTTTGTTTCAACAGTTTTCCGCTTCATTTTCAGTATTTATGGCTTTATCATATTTACCGCATTTTTGCTGCTTATTTTTCCAGTGGTTATAACAGCTTCTTTTTTTGGCAAAATTAACGGGGGTAATTTTATTTACAGGCTCTGCCGTTTATGGGCAGCCGTTTTTTTACTGCTAACTGGTATACGCATTATATATGTTTATGACGGCAGCGCCCCAGATCCGGATCGGCAATATGTTTTTGTTTTTAATCATATTTCGTATTTGGATATTCCTTTTTTAATGAAGGCAGTGCCCAAACAGCATTTTAGAGTATTGGGCAAAGCGGAACTGGCTAAAATTCCTGTGTTTGGTTTTTTATACAGGCAAACTGCTGTACTTGTTGCAAGGGCAAACTCGGCAGCAAGGGCAAAAAGTGTTATGCAGCTAAAAAGTGTACTGCAAAAAAAAATATCGGTGGTGATTGCGCCGGAAGGAACTTTTAATATGACCGGTGTACCATTAAAAGAATTTTATGACGGAGCTTTTAAAATTGCTATTGAAACACAAACTCCCATAAAGCCGGTGTTATTTTTAGACGCTTATGAAAGGATGCATTATAAAAGTGTTTTTTCTTTAACTCCTGGCAAGGCAAGAATTGTGTACCTTAATGAAGTGCCTGTGGACGGTTATGCTGTTAAAGACACTGCTGTACTTAAAGACAAAGTATATAAACTGATGGAAGAAAAACTGCTTGCATACAAAGCAAGCTGGATTAACAATGAACATAAGGGATAACAATTTATTTGAAGAAGATTTTACAGTATGGGCCGAAGTGATATTGCCCTTGGCACTGCCTGTTACGTACACATATGGTATACCTGAAACCATGCTGGCAAAAGCTACAACTGGTTGCAGGGCAGAGGTGGAGCTGCGGAATAAGAAATATGCAGGCATTATAAAATCAGTAACTCAAAATAAACCTGCTTACCAAACAAAGCCCATTTTAAATGTACTGGATGATGAACCCGTTTTATTTGAACAGCAGTTGCAATTGTGGAAATGGATGAGTGACTATTATATGTGCAGCGAAGGCGAAGTAATGGCGGCTGCATTACCCACTCATTTTAAATTAAGCAGCGAAACAGTTTTAATTTATAATGAAGAGGCAGGGGATGATTTTAGCCATTTGGGAGATGAGGAATTTTTGGTGGCAGAAGCTTTATTGCTAAAAAAAGAGCTTCGCCTTACAGAGGTACAGCAAATTTTGGATGTTACGCATGTTTATCCCATTATTAAAAAGCTGATTGATAAAAAAATTTGCTTTGTGTGGGAGGCAATGGATGAAAAATATAAAGCAAAAAAAGAAAATTATGTGTTGCTTAATCCACTTTACAGCAGCGAGGATGCACTTAGTAAAAAACTAAACGACTGGAAAGGCGCACCCAAACAAATGGAGTTGTTGCTGGCATATCTGCATTTGGAAAAAACGGAAGGAGATGTGTTGCAGACGGAACTGCTAAAAAAATCTGGTGCTACTGCCGCACAGTTAAAAGGTTTGGTTGAAAAAAATATTTTGTGGGTGGAAAAGCGCAGCGTAGACCGTATTAAAACACTGCCTAAAAATATTGATATTGATTTTGAGTTTAGCGATGCACAGCAGCAATGCAGTGATGCTGTTGCAAAAGCGTTTGAAGGAAAGCCTGTTTGTTTGCTGCATGGCGTAACCGGCAGCGGTAAAACACAGGTATATATTAAGCTGATTGAAAAATATTTTTCCGCAGGTAAACAGGTGTTGTACCTGCTGCCGGAAATTGCGTTGACGGCTCAAATTATCCGACGGCTGCAAAAGCATTTTGGCGGCAATATTGCCATTTATCATTCTAAGTTTAATAATAACGAACGTATTGAGCTTTGGAATAAAATACGGACCGGCGAAATTAAAATGGTGCTGGGTGCAAGAAGCGCTTTGTTTTTACCCTTTGCAAATTTGGGTTTAATAATTGTTGATGAAGAGCATGACTCATCATACAAACAGCAGGATCCTGCGCCACGTTACAATGCAAGAGATGCGGCGGTTTACTACGCAGGCCTTTTTGGTGCAAAAGTGTTATTGGGCAGCGCCACACCAGCTGTAGAAAGTTATTATAATGCACAGCAGGGTAAGTATGCTTTTGCCGAATTAAATGAGCGCTACGGTGGTATTAAATTGCCGCAAATAGAAATTATAGATACAAGGCAGGTGGTGCAAAAGGCAAGCGCCGGTGCTGCGGGCGGGCGGGGAAAGGTTATGATTAGTCCGCAATTAAGAGAGGCCATTGAAAAAACGCTGGAGGCCGATAAACAGGTAATATTGTTTCAAAACCGCAGAGGATACAACCCTTATTTAATTTGTAATACCTGCGGTTTTATTCCGCAGTGCAACCACTGCAGTGTTTCGCTAACGTTACATAAGTACAGCAATAAATTACATTGTCATTATTGTGGAAGTCAGTATCCCAAATTAATAACCTGCCCGGCATGTGGCAGTAACAACTGGTTAGAAAAAAACTTTGGTACGGAAAAGATTGAGGAACAGCTGGAAGAAGATTTTGCGAAATATAAAGTGGCACGTATGGATGTAGACAGTGTGCGTGGCAAAAAAGCACACGACAATTTAATACAACTGTTTGAACAGCACCGGCTGGATATTTTAGTAGGTACACAAATGGTGGTTAAAGGTTTAGATTTTGATAAAGTAACCCTTGTAGGTATTCTGGATGCAGATGGGTTGTTAAGTTTTGCAGACTTTAGGGTGAATGAAAGGGCCTTTCAATTAATGGAGCAGGTGAGTGGCCGTGCCGGCAGAAGAAACGAACAAGGCAAAGTAATGATACAGTCTGGTAATGTAAAACATCCTGTATTACAATGGGTGCAACAGCATGATTACAAGCAATTTTTTACGTTGGAAATTGAAAGCCGCCGGCAGTTTTTTTATCCGCCTTTCAGCCGTATTGTATTGCTAACATTAAAACACAAAGACAAAAACACGGTAAGCAACGCAGCGGACCGACTGGCCGCATTACTGCAGCAGGATTTAAAAGACTATATAGTTGGCCCTGCGCCACCAATGATTAACCGCATCCGTAACCAATACCTGATGGAAATAATGATTAAACTGCCAAAAGAGAAAGGAATGAGCAGCACGTATAAAAAAATCATTGGCAACCATATTAATTTAATGCACAGCGATAAACAATACAAAAGTGTAGCTGTGGTTATTGATGTGGATACAAATTAGTTAACGGGCAATTTGCCCTGTTTACACAGAGAAGGCAAAGAAGAGTAGGTTTAAAATTTTTCTTTCTGTGGAAGAAAGACAGAAAGCCTTCCTTCAATAAAAATTTCTGTTTAGCTTTACTTGCACTTTATGAATATTCGACAGAACACATCACTTAAACAATACAATACCTTTGGTATAGCATCCGCTGCAAAATATTTTGCCGTGTTTAATAGTGTAAACGATTTACAGGAATGCTTGAAATTTACAGAGCCGCAGAACGTAAATAAAAAACCACATAATTTAATTCTTGGTGGTGGTAGCAACATTTTATTTACAAAAAATTACGATGGCCTTGTTCTAAAAAATGAATTGAAAGGAATTGAGCTGATAAATGAAGATGAAGAATTTGTTTATGTAAAGGTTGCAGCGGGAGAAAACTGGCACCAGTTTGTTTTGCATTGCATTAATAACAACTGGGCTGGGGTGGAAAATCTTTCATTAATACCAGGTAATGTTGGCGCAAGCCCCATGCAAAATATTGGTGCCTATGGTGTGGAGATAAAAGACGTATTTCATTCTCTGGAAGCATTTCATAAAAATGACAATGCCACAGTTGTATTTAATTTAGATGATTGCACATTTGGTTACCGGGAAAGTATTTTTAAAAGAAAATACAAAGATCAGTTTGTAATAGTCAGCGTTACGTACAAGTTGAGAAAAAAGGCCGTGTTTAATACTTCTTACGGCGCTATAGAGCAGGAGCTGGAAAAGATGGGGGTGGAGCAGCTTTCCATAAAAGCAGTGTCAGATGCAGTAATAAACATACGCAGCGCTAAACTGCCCAACCCGACAGAAATTGGCAACGCAGGCAGTTTCTTTAAAAACCCTGAAGTACCGAATGAGCAATTTGAAAGTTTAAAAATTAAATACCCCAATATAGTTGGCTACAGTTTACCAGCAGGCACTGTTAAGCTTGCAGCAGGCTGGTTAATTGAGCAATGTGGCTGGAAAGGATACAGAGAAGCAGATGCTGGCTGCCATGCAAAGCAGGCATTGGTGCTGGTGAATTATGGTAATGCAACAGGTAATGAAATTTTTGTACTTAGTGAAAAAATTATAGCAAGTGTGCAACAGAAATTTGGTCTGATGCTGGAAAGGGAGGTTAACATTATTTAACAAGTTGCCGAAGCAGCAATAATTTTATATTTGTGCTCTTGTATAAACTTAACCTAAACAACAATTAAATATGAAAAAAGTAGTTTTAGCATGTGCGGCCTTGTTTACATTATTAACAGCAACAGCGCAATACAAAAATAATGATAACGCAAGTGGTCCGGCAAAAGCAGTGTTCTTTGAGCTTGGTGGCCCGGGTTTGGCATCTTTAAATTATGATATGCGCTTTACAAAATCAGAAAGTGGCATCGGAGGCCGTATTGGCGTTGGAGGTTTTAGCATAGGTACCGGCACTGAAAGAGCTACGGTTGTCTTTATCCCACTTGGAATAAACTACCTGTTGGGTAAAGATGGAAAAAATTATTTTGAAGTTGGAGGTGGTGTTACTCCGGTAATAGCTAACAGCAATTCATCTACTGGCTCAGATAATTTTACCAGCACATTCGGGCATTTGAATCTTGGTTACAGGTTGCAGCCAGCCGATGGCGGTTTCTTTTTCCGTGCGACCATTAACCCGGTATTTGGTAAAGGATTTTTCTGGCCTTATTACGGTGGCGTATCGTTTGGTTATAAATTTTGATGCTGCATTATACTAATAAAAAATGCGGCACATTATTATGCCGCATTTTTTATTAAGTCCCTTCCTTTGCAGGAGCTTCTTTTTTTCGCTTCAAAAGTCTGTCTACAATACCTTTTCCAGTGTCTGTAAGGCGGTTGTGCGATGTTAGGTAATGTATCACCTTATGTTCCATCCAGTGGTGCAGCGGTAGTAATATGGCGGCCAGTAAAATCATAAACAATAAGTCTTTCCACGGCTCACCTTTTGTAAAACTGTATACACTCTTTTTTAAAATAAGAAACAAAAATTCAAAAAACATTAAAAACGTGAAGAAGCCAATTAATTTAATAGTAGTGGCAGAAACTTTAAACATACCGAGCATAACCATAATGATAAACAGGCTGGCAATGCCAATGATAATAAGCATGTATTGTATATTATCCCGTTTTCTTTTTTGTTCGGCTTTTTCTTTATCAATACGTTCCTGCCGTTGCTGTTCATCAGCCACTTCAATTTGAAGCAGATCTTTTTCCTTGCCTAGTTTATCTGCACTGTCTTTAAACTTTCTGTTTATAGCAGCATAGTCCATTGCAAGTTTATAATTGCCTGTTCGCTGATACAAAGTATCCAGCTCTGCCACAACCATACGTTGCGA
>JAGVCC010000095.1 GCA_020059395.1 Chitinophagales bacterium
GATGATGGCATAACCATTAAAAGCGGCCGTGATGAATACGGACGCAAACGTGGTGTACCCACCAAAGATGTAATTGTAAAAAACTGTGTGGTATATCATTCTCACGGCGGTTTTGTGGTGGGCAGCGAAATGAGCGGCGGGGTAAACAATATGTTTGTAAGCAACTGTACTTTCATTGGCAGCGATATTGGTTTGCGTTTTAAAACCACCCGTGGCCGTGGGGGCATGGTGGAAAATATTTACGTAAACAATGTGGATATGAAAGACATTCCGGCAGAAGCTATTTTGTTTGACATGTATTATATGGCAAAGGATCCTGTGGTATTAGCTGGCGAAAAAAGAGAGCCGCCAGTAGTGGAAACAAAACCTGTGGATGAAACTACTCCGCAGTTTCAAAATTTTTATTTTAGAAATATTACCTGCAATGGAGCAGCCAAAGGCATTTTTGTAAGAGGTATTCCTGAAATGCACATAAAAAATATACTCATTGAAAATGCAGTGCTGCAGGCCGATGAAGGCATATACATTCAGGAAGCAAGTAACATTACACTTAACAATATTACTGTGCTTAGCAACAATACCAATCCTGTTGCTTATGTATTAAACAGCGATAATATTACCATTAACAACTTAAAGTATAAAGACAGCGCCGACGTGTTGGCAATTGTGCATGGAGAACGCAGCAAAAACATAAGTATTTTAAATACAGATATAGCGAAGGCAAAACAAAAATTGATTACAGGTTTTGGGGTAACGGATGCACAGGTAAAATGGGCTATGCCGATGGCAGAAATAAAGCCTGTAAAAACAAAAAAGAAAAAAAAGTAAAGCCCCATCCTATCCTTCCCCAAAGGGGAAGGGAAAAGTAGAAGATTGTTGCGGAGATTAAATTGGTTATGCTCAGGTAAAAGATGATAAAGCCATAATGTTGAAATGCTTAATTGGTGTTGCTGATTTTAGATTAATGCTTGGCCTCCCTCTCTTTTGGAGAGGGAATGAGGGTGAGGCCGTTCAATAAAGCCATACTGTACAAGAGTGCGACGCCAATGAAGACCATTAAAGAATAAATGCTTGTTACAAAAAAATAAAAATTTCCCGAAGGGAATTATAAATATGAAAAAAATAGTTGTAATTATTTTAACCGCAGTTTCGTTAAACGTTGCTGCACAATCACCCGCCGAAAAAATGGCGGCCACCGTTTTAAACATCTGGAAAGACACTTTGCCAATAGGCAGTCAGACAAAATGGAGTTACGACATGGGCGTGGTACTGAAAGGTTTTGAAGCATTGTGGATGAATACAGGTAACGCCAACTACTTTACTGCCATTCAAAAAAAGATGGACTACTTTGTAAAAGACGATGGCAGCATTAAAGGATACGAAAAAGAAGAATACAATATTGACCATGTAAACAATGGTAAACTGGTAATGCTGCTGTACCGTGTTACCGGAAAAGAAAAATATAAAAAAGCTGCTGCATTATTACGCAGTCAGCTGGCTACACACCCACGCACTAATGAAGGTGGTTTCTGGCATAAGAAAATTTACACCAATCAAATGTGGCTGGATGGATTATACATGGGGGCACCATTTTATGCGGAGTATGCCATGCTGTTTCATGAAGACACTGCTTTTAATGATATAGCCAATCAGTTTATATGGATGGAAAAAAATGCAAGGGATGCAAAAACAGGTTTGCTGCATCATGCATGGGATGAAAGCAGGCAGCAGCAATGGGCTGATAAAACAACCGGTAAATCGCCGCTGTTTTGGGCAAGGGCAATGGGCTGGTATGCGGATGCTGTGGTGGATGCACTGGATTATTTTCCCGTAAACCACCCCAAAAGAAAAGCGCTGATTGATATTTTAAACCGCCTTGTAAACGCAATTGAAAAACAACAGGATAAAACAACGGGTTTGTGGTACGACATTATGAATTATAACGGCCCTGGGAAAGAAAAAAATTATTTTGAAGCAAGCGCTTCATCGCAATTTGTATATGCTGTGGCAAAAGGTGTACGCAAAGGTTATTTGCCTGCAGCAAAAATTGTAATTGCTAAAAAAGGTTATACTGGAATTTTAAATAAATTTTTTAAAGAAGAAAACGGACAGTGGAATTTGCATGGCACTGTTAAAGTGAGCGGCCTTGGCGGCAAGCCTTACCGTGATGGCAGCTTTACTTATTACATGAGCGAAGATGTAATTGTAAATGATGCAAAAGGTATTGGTGCATTTACGCTTGCCTGCGGCGAAATGGATATGCTGCCAACCCAAACAGTTGGCAAAAATAAAAAAGTAGTGCTGGACCGCTGGTTTAACAGCGAAAAAAGAAAAGACGCCGGTGGTGCTGATGCTTACTGGCATTATGTGTGGGAAGAACGAAGCCATCCCGGGTTTTATACATTAGGTCATGTGTTTGAAAAGAATGGCGCTAAAACAGCAACACTGGATGTGGCACCAACGGCAGCTAATTTAAAAGGTGCATCTGTTTATATAATTGTAGATGCTGACCATGTAAGAGATAATCCGAAGCCAAATTTTGTTACGGAGAAAGATGCGGCCGCAATTGCTGCGTGGGTAAAAGCA
>JAGVCC010000332.1 GCA_020059395.1 Chitinophagales bacterium
CATGCCTGCTGCGCTATCATTACCCAATGCCCCGCCGGAGAAATTTTATGAATAAAGTAATTTAAATGACCAATAATTTTTGAAACATTGGGGTTATCATCCCAATACAATGCAATGGCTTTTTGTACAGAGTCTGGTTGCTTTCCAATTTTATATACCTCCATCATGGTTTTATAAAACATGGATTTTTTATCCAGACTAAAAACCAGTTTTTGCTTTGGCGAAAATTGCGATGCTTTTGTAAGTGTTAGTGGACGAATGGTGTTCCAGTGCGGTTCCAGGCCTTGTGCGTAATCAAGCGGTGTGGGTTGCCAGTCTCCTGGCTTTTTTGTTGTAACAAAACGTATCATCCCTCTCGACTTAAGGTAGTTGTCACGCTTTGTCCATGCAATAATTGTATCAGCAACAGTTTTACCATATTGCAATGCTTGTTTAAGGCTGCTGCTGTCTGCAGTATTTTTTAAAGAATCAACAAATGCAATACGCCAGTTTTCAAATTTATATTCGGTGCCAACCAGTGATTGTGCTACATAAGAAAAACAAACACTGGCGGCTATAAAATTATTTGTACCCGATGCAGGTGCTGGTATATTTTTAAATCCGCTTAATTTTCCTGCAAGCGCAGGCAAAGCGGCGTCATCATTTTTTATACACTCATAAAAACCAATATTGGGGTAAACATAAATACGGCTGGCAATGGGCGGTGGAAACAAATCTTCCATAACGGTATTAATAAGCAGGGTATTAAGGTTATGAAGTGTTTGTTCTTGTTGCTGTGCATGCGTTACCAATACACAAACAAAAAATAAAAAACAAAGGGCTGCTTTTTTTAAAAAACAGTACAGGTGCATTAGCAGAAATTTTTGGGAATGATAAAACCAAATTTACTGTAATTTTTTGGCGTTTAATTAAAAACCCCGCTGTGGCGGGGTTAATTATTTATGTACTTAATTGAGCACTTATTTTACAAGCTTTAGCTCTTTTATAATATTACTGGCGCCGCCCAGTTTATCAATACACCACAACACATAGCGCACATCTACACAAATAGTACGGTTAAGGTCTTTATCAAAAGCGATTTTATGGCTCAATGCTTCGTAGTTACCATCAAAAGCAAGGCCCAGTAAATTACCATTGGCATCAATTACAGGCGAGCCGGAGTTGCCACCGGTAATATCGTTGGTGGTAATGAATGATACCACTAAATCGTTTTTAGCTTTATCTATGTATTGCCCAAAATCTCTTTTTTGTAATAGCGCTACCTGTTTGGCAGGCAAATCAAATTCATAGTCTCCGGGCTTGTATTTTTCTAAAATGCCTTTGGCTGTGCATACATAATCGTAAAACACTGCATCCCTTGGGCGGTAGCTTTTTATATTGCCGTAACTTACCCTCATACTGCTGTTAGCATCGGGATACATTTTTTTAACCGCAGCAGGATTCATCTCCATAATACCTTTCATGTAAGCTTTACCCAGCTCTGCATTTTTACTCATAAAAGTATTGTACAGCGATGCGTATTTACCGGTGTAGTTTTTTAAAAAACCGGCTCCAAAAGCAAACGCACCGTCTTCCTGTAATTTTACAGCCTCTGGTTTTGCAACAAAAGCATTCCATTTTGCATCATCTAAAAACATAGTGCCGCTAAAAACAGCTTTCGACCAATTTTTAAAAGTGCCTTCTTCTTTCAGGCTGCCAAAATTGGCTTTCATGCTTTCGTAAAAACTAACGGGATGCTGGTTTTTATCAATATCGTTATAATACATCATGGCGGCCGTGGCCATAATTTTTTCATCGCTCACTAAATCGGCTGCCTGTAAATATGCTTTTCTTGCAGCAGTAGCAGCATCCAGTGCTTTCTTTAAATCTGCGGTGGGTGTGCTTGCTTTCATCAGCTTATCTTCCAGCGGAATAAGCGTTGCAGCAAAAGCTGCTAGTGGTGAGCCTAGCACACCTTCGTTAATGTACTGGCGCATTTTGCTGTAGGGCGTCCATGCGGCATAATTTTTTGCATAGTCGCTCATTAAATATTGATACTCCGGTTTGCCTTTTGCCCAGTCGGTAAATTGTTTTTCGAAGGCTTCTTTTTGTTGTTGCGTTTTAAACTTTAAAAGCTGCTTAGTTTCGCCATCAAAAAATTTCCAGTAGTTGGCAACAGTGGCGTAATTATCTGCCAGTTTCAATTTAACGGCAGGGTCTTTTACCATTTGCTCGTGCATATATTTCAACCGCATGTCACGCAATGCAACCAGGCTGGGATTTTCAATATCGTTTTTCAACTTAATGCCATAGTTGGTTTCGTAACGGTTGGTACTGCCGGGATAACCATAAATCATAGCATAATCACCATCTTTAAACCCTTTAATACTTACAGGTAAAAAATGTTTTGGTGTAAGCGGTACGTTTTCGGTGCTGTACTCTGCAGGTTTGCCATCTTTTGCTGCATAGACTCTAAAAACAGAAAAGTCGCCGGTGTGGCGGGGCCACTCCCAGTTATCAGTATCGCCACCATACTTGCCCACACTTTCTGGTGGCGCTGCCACCAATCTTACATCACGGTAGCGTTTAAATGTGTACAGTAAAAACTGGTTGCCTTTAAACATGCTGTATACCCTTCCTTCTAAACCATTTTCTTTATCAATTACTTTATCAGTAATAGCTTTTGTTACTTCAGGCAATTTAGCCAAACGTTCGCTCCAGCTTAAGCCTTTTACAGCGGCTTCCACTTCTGCAGTAACGTCTGTAATTTTATCTAAAAACAATACATACAAACCGCTGGCTATTTCCTGCTCTTTGTTATAAGCATAAAAACCATCCCGTAAATAATTATGCTCCACACTGCTGGCCGCAGTAATAGCGCCATAACCGCAATGGTGGTTGGTAAATATCAGCCCCTGACTGCTAACAATTTCGCCGGTGCAAAAGCCATTAAAACTAATAATGGCGTCTTTAATACTTGCTTTGTTAATGGAATACAATTGCTCTTTGGTTAATTTTAAACCACGTTTAACCATATCAGCATATACCTGTTCGCCCAGCAGCATGGGCAGCCACATGCCTTCATCGGCACTGGCTTTAAAAAGCGACAGCGATAACACAACTGCTGCAAAAAATTTTTTCATGTTATTTTAGTTTTAGGTAACAAACTTAGTAATTTTTACTTTGGGTATCGTAATCTGTTCCTTCATTATTGTGATGCATTTGTTCTTTCAGGGAAGAAAAAGCTGCGCACTTTTAAACGCTTAGCTTTATTCATCATTTAGCGGAGCGTTTATTTTCCATGTGTGGCACTTTATGCTCCTTCCATTTTATTATATTTGCCCTATAACTAAACTACCGCATGGCTTTATTTGAAATTAAATTGCCTGCTGCGATTGCAAAAGCATTGAACCTGCCCGTTAGCGACCCACGCCGCCAGCAGTTAAAAGTGCTTAAAAAGCTGCTTCGCAAAGCAAGGTTTACAGAGTTTGGCCAGCGTTATCGGTTTGATGAAGTGCTGCTAAGCCGCCACCCCGGTAAAAAATTTCAACAAACCGTACCTGCTTATAATTACAACAAAATTTACGATGCCTGGTGGTATAAAACCAAAGAAGGTATACCAGATGTTTGCTGGCCCGGTGTAATTAAATTTTTTGCACTAAGCAGCGGCACCAGCGATGCCACCAGCAAATTTTTACCCATTACTAAAGATTTAATTCGCAGTAATACCATTACCAGTTTCAGGCAGTTGTTAAGTTTAACCAAATACCACGATGTACCTAAAAGTGCAGTGGGTAAAGGCTGGTTAATATTAGGTGGCAGCACACAGTTGCAAAAAGGGCCTACTTATTTTGCAGGAGATTTAAGCGGTATACAGCAAAAAAATATTCCATTCTGGTTTCAGGGTTTGGGTTTGTACAAACCGGGCAAAAAAATTGCTGCGGTAAAAGACTGGAGTACAAAACTGGAAGAAGTGGTGGCCAATGCCCCTAACTGGGATATTGGTTTTATTGTGGGCGTGCCTGCATGGCTGCAATTATGCATGGAAAAAATTATTGAACGCTACAACGTAAAAAACATACATGAAATATGGCCTAACCTGGCGTTTTATGTACACGGCGGCGTGGCAATGGAGCCATATAAAAAAGGATTTGAAAAAGTACTGGGTAAACCCATAACATATATTGAAACCTATTTGGCAAGCGAGGGGTTTTTAGCTTATCAAAACCGGCAGGATGCAACCGGTATGCACCTGGCTTTAAACAACAATATATTTTTTGAGTTTGTACCTTTTGATGATAAAAATTTTGACAGCGACGGCAATATGGTGGATGAGCCCGAAGCATACATGATACATGAAATAGAGGAAAATAAAGACTATGCCATTTTAATAAGCACCAATGCCGGCGCCTGGCGCTATGCCATTGGAGATACAGTGCGTTTGGTTGATAAATACCGCAGCGAAATAATTATTACCGGGCGCACCAAACATTTTTTAAGCTTGGTTGGCGAGCACCTGAGTGTTGACAATATGAACAAAGCCATTGAAATGGCCAGTGAGGAGTTGAATATTTCCATACCTGAATTTACTGTGGCAGGTATACCGCATGGCAGCTTTTTTGCACACCAATGGTTTGTGGCAACAGATGATAAAGTAAATGCTGTTGAATTAGCTGCTTTAATTGATCAAAAATTGAAAGAGCTGAATGACGACTACGAAGTGGAACGCAGGCATGCCTTAAAAGCTGTAATGGTGGATGTTTTGCCCGAGCAGCGCTTTTTAGATTTTATGAAAGCAAAGGGCAAAGAAGGGGGCCAGCATAAATTTCCCCGTGTGTTAAAAGGTAAAATGCTTGAGGACTGGCAGCAATTTTTGCAGGGCGAAATGGTTCCATAATCAATGCACAATAACAACTTTTTTTCAAAAAAGTGTTTGCATAATCTATAAAATGAGAAAAAAGCAAAGGAGAAAAAATAATAAAACCTCCAAGCAAGGCAAATCAAACAATATAACGTTTAGTAAACTTACACTTCATAAACTTGACTGGCTAGAATGGATTACAATAGCACTTGCGTTATGGTTTTTCTTTTATCCAGCTCCATATGAAATTTTACTTGCTGTTTTATTAGCCATTCCGGTTATCGGCCTTTTTCTTAATGGCCTTCATAAGCCAAGTATGGCCACACTTGTTGAGGTAAGTGCTGATAAAGATGGGAACGACAAATATGACGTGGCTGATTTTATAGATGTAGCTGCATGGGTAATATTACTAAGAGTTCTTATTGACTACGAATTTGAAAGCTTTTACAGTATGATTATTCCCGGCTCCATTGCCTGTGTTATTATTTTAACTATTTTATTTTTAACACATAAACTTATTGCAAAAACTACAAGAAACAAGTGGTGGATTTATACTTCGCTAATCTTCAATGTGTCGCTTTACAGTTATGCAGGAACTTACGCCGCTAATTGTACATATGATTATTCGGAGCCGAAAGTATACGAAACAACCGTGCTTGATAAAAGTATAAGCAGAAGCAGAAAGCATACAACATATTATATTAAAGTAGCTCCATGGGGTCATCACTATGATAATGAGAAAATCAGTGTTTCAAGGAGTCAGTTTCAAGAAATTAACAAAGGTGACAATATAAAAATTGATTTAAAGAAAGGATTATTTCATATTCCATGGTACTATATAGAAAGAAAAAGAGAGGTTAATGAATAAATATTTACAGCCACTATACCTCCAGCAAAAAAATAATGGCGTCACTACTCAATGCCGCTATTTCTATTTGTTTGTAGTTCCAAAAAGCAACACTATCACGTGGATGCATTAATATTCCCTCAGTTTCAAAAGCACCTTGTATAGCAAAAGCAAAAACACAACTGCTTTTCTTTACAGGCACATAAATAATTTCCTTTCTGCCCTCAAGCTTTGTAATGCTAAAAGGTAAAGGCAGTTTTAAGCTAACTGCGCTGTTTTTATAAACATCAATATCAAAGTTATGCAGCTGTGTAAGCTGGCTGTTATCGTCCTCAGCTTTAATCCACAGTTGCAAAAAATTAACCAGCTCATTTGGATATGGGTTAGTTAATTCAAACTTTTCTCCCTGCTTTAAAAATGTACAAAACACTTCGCCGGAGTTTACCGTAAAGGCGGCACTTTCATCTTTTATAAAATTAACAGCACCCACTACTGGTAAAATAATAAGCTGTGTGTCTTCTTCAACAGTAAGTATAAAAATTTTTCCGCCAGCCAGTGTATCGTCGTTGCATACATACAGTTTTTCAACAGGGGCTTTATTTTCATTTTGGTAATTACCAAAATTAAAAGTGTTGTAACTGCGAAACAATTCCGTTTCTGTTACACCTCTTTCATCTGCCAAAAAAATTTTTGCCTGCTGTTGCATTAATCAGTTTGTTTTATGGCGTAAATACTTACAAAGGGTGGCAGTACAAAACTTTCAGTTAAAAGCTCCCCGGCTTCAACAGTATTGTTTAGTGAGAGCACCATAGTACCACCAATGGTTTCAACCCATGTTACCACATCGCTATAAAAATTAACTGGCACCCTGTGTTTTAATATATCCTTTACATCAGAGTTAATTATTTCAAACCTAAAATTGCTGAAGGGCAGAAAAGTTTTACCCAGCGTATTCTGCACATCTGGTATTTTATGATTCAGTTGCTTTATATAACCTGTGGCTGCAGCGCAGGTTAAAAAGTGCAATTGCTCCGCAGCTGCATTATTATACAGTATATCTGCAAAGCTGCTGTACTTATTTTCCTGGTTAAAACGCTGTGCCTGCATTTTAAACTCAGTATAGCTATCTTCAAATATCAGCCGCTCCCATGCTGTTGGTGCATCGGCATTAATTATTTTGCGATAGCAAAACCGAATTGATTTAATCATCATCTGAAAGTAGTAACAGCATTGTGTAAAACAATGCTGTTTGCTTTAGTGGATTATTGAATTAAGCTGAAACAGCAATTTTATGTGTAAGCGTATAGCCTGCCGCAACACTGCCTGTTACACTTGCCATTTCTACATTGCCGGTATCATCGCTAAAAATATTGTCGTTTGCATTGTAAGTATAGCCACTCATGCCTTTTGTATAGCCGCTTGCTGTGGTGTTTACAATTGTTACCGCACTGCTGTTGCCCTCTGGAAAAGAGATTTGCGTAACTTTTAATGATGTGCCCGATGCATTGAAAATATGAATGTGCAAATGCGTAGTCCTTCCGGTATACCAACCGGGAAAAATGCTGGTAAATGTTACCAGTCCGTTTGCATCGGTCACCTGCCGGCCACGTAAAAAGTGTACAGTGGTAAAACCGCTGTATTCTGAGTAATTTCCATCTTTATCGCAATGCCATAAATCAACAATAGCTCCTGCTAAAGCGGCACAGCCGTTTTTAGCATTTTGTAAAGTAATATTCATGGTAATGGGTACACCTGTTCTGTCTTCCACAATATTGCTGCGTACATAAGCTGATGGTGATTTGGTAGGATATGGCCCTTCAGTTTCTGTTGGAGAAACCGTACAACTGCCATTACCGCCAGTGGTAGTGGTGCCACCATCATCTGCACTGGTTTTATTTTTTTTGCATGATGTTGATACCAATGGTGCCACTGCCACAAGGCCTAATGCACTTAATCCATTTTTTAAAAAAATTTTCCTTTCCATACAATATTGTTTAAAGGTGAAAGAATAAAATTGGCCGCTAAACATAATGGCAGCCTGCATTAAGTGATACGGTAACTATTAAAATGGTTGGGTGTAAAAACAGTAAATAATTAAAACCAGTGTATTTTATGTGCCTTGTTATGCAACTTTAACAATAGCGGCTTATTTTTAGGTTATGATAGCTGCCATTATAAAAGGCCTGGCCATAAGTTTGTTGCTGGTATTTTCTGTTGGCCCGGTAATATTTACCATTATAAAACAAAGCATTAACCATGGCAGGCGTGGTGGTTTTAGTTTTGTGGCAGGTGTTTGGCTAAGCGATATTATTTGGGTGGTGCTCAGCGTTAGTTTTGGAGAACTGGTTAAAGAGTTAATGAATTTTAAAATACCTATTGGCATTGCAGGTTGTGGTTTTTTAATAGGCATGGGTATTTACTATGTGTTTATCAAAAAAGTGGTGCCCCGGCGGGTACAGGAGCAGCAGGTGCAAATTGCCGGTGATGAAATTACCCCCTCTGGAAAAAAAACCAACTACTTTGCCATATTCAGCTCGGGGTTTATACTTAATACACTTAACCCTGCTGTAATTTCTTTTTGGATGCTGATGGCAGCATCGCTTGCAACGGTATATTCATTCAGCCATCAAATTATAATTTTTGCCACTTGCCTTGCGGTAAATATGCTGGCAGATGTGGGTAAGGTTTTAGGTGCCGGTTTTATTGGTAAAAAATTAAGTGATAAAAATATTTTACTCATTAACCGCATATCTGGTTTGTTGTATCTGATTTTTGGGCTGGTAATTTTAGGTGGCATTGTGTATACATTGATAAAAGATTAACACTTATTATGCCCTGACAACTGCTGTGCTTTTTATTTTGTGTTATGAAATTATTATTACCCATTTTATTGTTTACCTGCTTAAATGCACATACCCAAAATGCCGATTTTATTTACGTTAAGAAAAAAGGCAAAACTATACAAACAATTTTTTCGGGCCGCAACCTTTCCTTTACAACCACAAGCGGTGCTTTTATAAATGCTTTTATAAACGGCATTAAAAACGATACACTTTACCTGCAGGAGTTTTTAATACAACAGCTGCCTACCACTTTTGGTACATATATTTTAGATACACTGGGCAGTTACCGATACAAATTTCACTACAACCAAATTGCTATTATGGGCAAAAAGAAAAAACGTGGTTTTAATGTAAGCGGCAGTGGTGCCAGCTTATTTGGCGGCGGCGTTTTACTTACAGCAGCCAGTGGTGTTATTTATCTTGTAGACAGAAAGACTTTTAGTGCACCGCTTTTAATTGCTGCTGCAGGGTTGGGAGGCTTTGGGTACTTTTTAATGAAAGTAAGCAACCGCCCTATGTATATTGGTAAAAAATACACCCTGCAGTATATGAATATGTCTAATAGCGCCGTTAATTAAATTATATTGCAGTAAACTTTTACCCTCACAAAAAATCTTATTCTTCATTAATGTGGCGCATCATTAAAAAAATATTTTTAGTCGTCTTTATCGTTCATGCCGGCTGGTTTTTATTTTTTGTATTTACCAATTTTTCTGATGCTTATGCTATAAAAGATGTTAAATGGCAGCTGTTGGCTGCTGTTGTTGCAGTAATTTTATTTGCAGCCATTTACTTTTTTCGGCTGCGTAAAATAAAAATTGTAAAAAATATTACGTGGCGTTTGTGGCATCTTTTTCTTACCGCCTACATCATTTTCTTTTTTTACTTTTTACTGGGTTTTATTTTTAATGCACCCATTACGCTTACACAGGTTGGCAGTTTGGTAAAAGGCTATGGGCTCAAAAGAGATTACATCAGCTACAGCAATATGGGCCCTAATATTAAGCTGGCTGTTATTGCCAGCGAAGATCAGTTATTTCCTGACCATGATGGTTTTGATTTAAAAGCCATAAAGCTTGCCATGAAGTATAACAAGCGGCACCCCGGTAAACCACAGCGTGGTGGCAGCACTATTAGCCAGCAAACTGCCAAAAATATTTTCCTGTTTCAGGGTGGTGGTTTTTTACGTAAAGGGCCAGAGGTTTTTTTTACGTTTACTCTTGAAACAGGCTGGAGCAAAAAACTAATACTGGAACGTTATTTAAATATTGCTGAAATGGGGCCCGGCATTTTTGGTGTTCAGGCAGCAGCCAAAGCATATTTTAATAAAGATGCTAAAGATTTAACGAGGGCTGAGGCTGCACAAATTGCTGCCTGCTTACCCAACCCAAAAAAATATTCGGTAAAGCCTTTAAGCAGTTATGTAGCCGGCCGTGCAGGCAGTATTGTAAGGCAAATGAATAATTTAGCTGGCGATGCAGACGTGCAGGAACTAATTAAATAATTTGATTAATGGCATCAATTGCCTTTTGCAATCTTTCTTCATATCCCCCTCTAATATCCACCCAAGGCACGTTTTGGTTTATCATAGCATCTTTATAGTGATGATATAATTTCTCCCTTGAAATTAAATCCGGATACTCCCGCAGTTCA
>JAGVCC010000343.1 GCA_020059395.1 Chitinophagales bacterium
CACAAGCTCTGTGTATCAAAGTGTATTTAAACCAGCATGGTAACTGGGTTTTCTAAAAATTTCTTCAGTGTTTGTAAGAAGGATGCGCCAACTGCTCCATCCACACTGCGGTGGTCGCAGCTAAGGGTTAGCTTCATTACATTAATTACACCAAAGCCATCACCTTTACGCACCACTTTTTCACTTATGGTACCCACAGCAAGTATTGCACTGTCTGGCGGATTAATAATGGCAGTAAATTCCTCAATATCCATCATACCCAAATTAGAAATGGTAAACGTGTTACCGCTGAATTCGGCAGGCTGCAGTTTTTTATCTTTTGCTTTTGCATACAATTCTTTTGCATCAGCAGCAATTTGAGACAGTGATTTTTGATCGGCAAAACGTATTACCGGCACAATTAAACCTTCTGGCATTGCTACGGCGCTGCCAATATGTATGTGGTGATTCATGCGTATAACATCCCCTAGCCAGCTGCTGTTAACATCCGGATGTTTGCGCAGTGCCATAGCACTGGCTTTTATAATCATGTCGTTAAAAGAAATTTTTACGGGGCTTACCTCATTCATAGCCGCACGTGAAGCCATTGCATTATCCATGTTAATTTCCATGGTCAAATAAAAATGCGGCGCACTAAATTTGCTTTCACCCAGGCGGCGGGCAATTACCTTGCGCATGGTGGTAACCGGTATATCGGTGTGGCCTTCGGTACCGTTTGCAATAAATACAGGGGCCGCAGCTTTAGGAGCACTTGCAGGGCTTGATGCCGCTGCCGGAGCAGCAGTTGGTTTATAATCATCCACATCTTTTTTAGTAACACGGCCATTATCGCCACTGCCGGCAACCAAACTAATATCTATCCCTTTTTCTGCCGCTAATTTTTTAGCCAGCGGAGAAGCTTTTACACGTCCGTTAGATGAGTTGGTAGTATGTGGTTGTTCGTTTGTAGTTGGCTGTGTACTTGCTGCAACGGCTGAACCGCCTGCAGGGCTTGCAGCCGCTGCCGGGGTTGCTGCTGTATTAGCGCCACTTGTTTCGGCAGCTACATAAGCGCTTACATCTGTACCGGCTTTACCAACTATTGCAATAATTGCATTTACTTTAGCAGCACTGCCAGCTTCCACACCTCTGTATAACAAAGTGCCTTCTTCATAGCCAACCACTTCCATGGTAGCTTTATCAGTCTCCACATCGGCCAGTGAATCATCTGCCTTTACCAGGTCTCCCACCTTTTTATTCCAGGCAACAATTTTTCCTTCCGTCATAGTATCGCTTAACAGCGGCATGCGAATCACTTTGGCACCAGCAGGTAATTCAACTTTTGTGCTGCCAGTTGCAGCAGCAGGAACAGCCGGAGGTTCAGAACCGCCTGCGGGGCTTGGAGCCGCCGCCGGGGTTGCCGGTGCATCCAGCAATCCGGTTATGTCTTCACCTGCTTTACCAACTATGGCAATAATTTGGTTAATTTTTGCAGCTTCACCAGCAGGCACACCAATATGCAGCAATACGCCATCAGCATAACCCACTACTTCCATAGTGGCTTTATCTGTTTCCACTTCTGCCAGCGTATCGTCGCTTTTAACTTTATCTCCCACCTTTTTATTCCAGGCAATAATTTTTCCTTCGGTCATGGTATCGCTTAACAGCGGCATGCGAATCACTTCAGCCATATATCAATAATTTCAGATTTTTAAATTGAGCTTCGAAATTACAGCAAAAACAGGAAAGAAACAGATATAAAATTATGCAATCGAAGCCGGAAATAAACAGGGGTTTTGGTATAAGACTGAGGCCTGTTTTCGGGACTTGAAATATTGCAGCTTAAAAAAATTATTTCTTTTTGGGTTACGGGTTGTTGCGCCTTGATTGGGCCGAGGTGGCGACGCTCCGTTTGAAATTTGAACCCTGATTGGGCTTTACTTGTGTTTTAGGATTTACCTAAAAATAGAAAGCTGTTTTTCAACACTGGAGCAGTTAAAATTTCAAGCTGACGGCTCTCATTATTATTATCACCGCTAACCTCTTCGTCTTTATTACTTCGTCCTGATTTAGATAAATAACTTAAAAACTCCAGCGCTTCAAATATATTACTCTTACCTACACCATTAGCCCCTACAAAAACACTAAATGGATTTGGGTTCTCAATTTTAAAATTATTGAGCGATTTAAAATTATCAATTTCTAAGCTTTCTATTTTCACAAATCTAAATTACGGTTTTTATCTTTCACCCTACTTCATCAGCTCATCCATATCTCTGTTGTCGCTAATCTTTCCTTTAGCTTCCAGCATACGCATGTCTTTAGCATCCTGTAAAAATTCGCTGGCAAAAATAAAGCTGTTAAGCCGCTCATTTTTGCTAAAGATAATTTCTTTGTTATTGCCCGCCCACTCCTTTTGCCCCTGATACATGTACAAAATATTTTCGCCAATTTCCATTACACTGTTCATGTCATGAGTGTTTATTACGGTGGTCATGTTAAACTCACGGGTAATGTCTAAAATCAGTTTATCAATCACCATACTGGTTTGTGGGTC
>JAGVCC010000392.1 GCA_020059395.1 Chitinophagales bacterium
GAATATATTGAACTGCAGGCCCGTGAAAAAAAGAGTGAAAAAGATATATTGGACTTTATTTTTAACACCCTGATGCTGCCAAACGAAAACGTTATTACTCACCTGGAAGAAAGCTTTATACACTGGGATGATGATGCAGAAATGATGCAACAGCTGGTAAGCAGTTTTTTACAAAAACCAGGCAGCTATAACTTTGGTGATATGCTTGGTAAAGATAAACTTGACTTTGCCAAGACCTTGCTGCAAACCACCCTTGAAAAAAATGAAGTAACGCTTGAACTGATAAAGCCGAAATTAAAAAACTGGGATGCCGACCGTATTGCGGCACTTGATTTGATAATTCTGCAAATGGGTGTATGTGAGTTTTTATATTTTGATACCATACCTACCAAAGTAACCATTAACGAGTACATTGATCTGGCTAAAGAATACAGTACCACTCAGAGTGGTCAGTTTGTAAATGGCCTGCTGGATAACATACACAAGGAGTTAACGGCGCAAAACAAAATTCATAAAAAAACATTTAAAAACAGTACACTGTAAAAAATGAAAAAAATAGTTGTAAGCCTAACAATGATATGGGTATTTGTAAGCTGCGATGTGCAGCGCAAAGACAAAATTGCAGGCAGTACTAATATTGACAGCACTAAAGTCGCCAACGCCATGAGTCAGCCTACAACAGTACAATTAATTGACAGCGCTTTTAACTTTGGCACCATTGCCGAGGGAGAAAAGGTAGAATACAGCTATCGGTTTAAAAATACAGGCAGTACGCCGCTTATGATTGTAAGTGCCACAGCAAGCTGCGGATGCACTGTACCGGAAAAACCAGAAAAACCAGTTTTACCTGGCGAAACCAGCTATATAAAAGTGGTTTTTAACAGCCAGGGCAAAGTTGGCCAAAATCACAAAGACATTACCGTAATTGCAAACACCTATCCCGCTTTTCCCACTTTAAAATTAAGTGGCGAGGTAACAGCAAAAAAATAAACGCAAGTTTCAAACGTCTGCAACAAAAAAAACAATCAACATTTTTAAATAACACAAACAACAAACAATGCACTTATTCACTGTTTTTTTACAAGCCAGCCCTTCAACCAGTACATGGACTACACCAATAATGATGGTGGCAATGATTGCGGTATTTTATTTCTTTATGATTCGTCCGCAGGCAAGAAAAGCCAAACAACAAAAAGAGTTTATTAATAACCTGCAAAAAGGCGATAAAATTGTAACCATTGCGGGCATACATGGTAAAGTAAATAAAGTTAACGACGACAATACACTGGAAATGGAAACAAGCCCAGGCAGCTATATTAAAATTGAACGCAGTGCTATAAGCATGGAGTGGACGGCAGCGCTTAATAAAGTAGCAACAGCAGAAAAAAAATAATTTATTTTAGATTGCAGATTTGCGATTTTAGATTTGTTACAGATTGAAGGAAAATCCACGATCTGCAATCTAAAATCGCAAATTTATTTTAAGGCCAACAAATGATTAAAGTAGGCATAACCGGTGGTATTGGCAGCGGTAAAAGCACAGTGGCAAAAGTGTTTGCTATGCTAGGTATACCTGTGTATGCTGCTGACGAAGCTGGTAAAAGATTGATGAACGAAAATATGCAACTGAAGGAACAGGTTAAATTTTTTTTTGGTGAAGCTGCTTACACCAATGGTATGTTAAACCGTAAATATCTGGCAGATATTGTCTTTAATAATGAAGAAAAACTGGCGCAACTAAACGCTGTTGTGCACCCCGCCACCTTAAAAGATGCTGATGAATGGATGAATAGCCAGCACTCCCCTTATGCCTTAAAAGAAGCAGCCATAATGTTTGAAAGTGGTGCTCATGAACATTTGGATTATGTGATTGGAGTTTTCGCTCCTGCAGCATTACGTATACAACGGGCCATGCAGCGTGACGGCAGCAGCAAAGAGCAGGTAATTGCAAGAATGAGCCGGCAAATAAACGAAACAATTAAAATGAGGCTCTGCGATTTTATTATTTATAATGATGAACAGCAACTGCTTATTCCGCAGGTGCTGCAATTGCATGATACATTAACAAAAGTTAAAAAATAAAATCCCGGCGTAGTGCCGGGATTTTTAGTGAGGGTTATATCATGTTTTTTAAAACCTTAATTAACTAAATATTTACGCTGAGTGCCGTATAGTATAATAAATACAGCAGCAAATAAAACGGCAAACACCATTCCTAATGCACCAAAAATATTTGAGAACCCAACAAATATTGCGAAGCTGACAATTGGAATGATTTGACCCGCCAGATAAATTAAAAAACCCTGTTTTTTTAGGTTACGCATTTGCATGGCACCATAAAAGCAAAGCGCCAGACCAAGTAATCCAAAAATTAAAATCATCAGCCTGTTGTCGTACTGCCTTTTTGCCATTTCAGAAACACCGCCTAATAAATTGTCCAGCTTTGCATTTCCGGTATCGCTTATACCGCCGCCATTTTCAACTAGTTTTTTTGTCATACCAATAGAAAAGTAGCCCCAAATGTTATTGATTAAGCCCAGTGCACACCCTACATAGGTGAGGATGGTAAGTACATTCAGCATCTGCGGCAGCTTTTGCATATCTTTTTCTTCAAGGTTAAGCAGGTCCTTAGCCTGATCAATGTTTTGGTTGAAATCAGTCATTTTTTAAGTTTTAGAAGTACAAAATAGTAAAATCCTTTTAGTGAACAAGCATTTTAGCTTTATTAAACAAAAAACATCTCAAAACTGCCACGGGTATATATCTATCCTGCACTAACTGCCCTTTTTTGGGTCATTTCCCCTATTTTTGCCGTCCAAATTTTTGAATAACACTTATACTTATGAGTAATTTGATTTATGCCGTTCCGGCAATGGGTATTATAGGCTTACTGTATACACTTTTAAAATTTAATTGGGTAAGTAAACAGGATGCCGGCAACGACCGTATGAAAGAAATTAGTAACTACATTGCCGAAGGCGCTATGGCGTTTTTAAAAGCAGAGTGGAAAGTGCTTGGCTATTTTGTTGTTATTGTTGGTATTTTATTGGCAGTAATGGCAGGGGCAAATCCGCACAGCCACTGGAGCATTGCAGTTGCTTTTGTAATTGGTGCCATATTAAGTGCTCTTGCCGGATACATTGGTATGAAGGCAGCTACAAAAGCCAACGTACGTACCGCACAAGCGGCACGTACAAGCTTAAGTAAAGCATTAAATGTATCGTTTACAGGCGGTGCAGTTATGGGTGTGGGGGTAGCAGGTTTAGCAGTACTTGGCCTTGGTGGATTATACATAGCATTAAAGGCATATTTTGCTCCCGATGCTGCAATTAACTCAGAAGAAATGGTGAGGACGATTGAAGTGCTTACGGGCTTTTCTTTGGGTGCAGAATCGATAGCATTGTTTGCACGTGTAGGCGGTGGTATTTACACAAAAGCAGCCGATGTGGGTGCTGACTTAGTAGGTAAAGTAGAAGCTGGTATTCCGGAAGATGATCCACGTAACCCTGCAACCATTGCAGATAACGTAGGTGATAATGTGGGTGATGTTGCCGGTATGGGTGCCGATTTATTTGGCAGCTATGTAGCTACCGTTTTAGCAACTATTGTATTGGGACAGCAAACAGAAATTATTGGTACAGATGTTTTGGGTGGCTTCTCTCCTATTATATTACCAATGCTTATTGCGGGGGTGGGTATATTGTTTTCGATAGTGGGTACATTATTTGTACGCATCAGCGACAGTGCAGGTATTAACACGGCCACTGTGCAAAAAGCATTGAACATGGGTAACTGGGGTTCAATGATTCTTACTGCAATTGCCGCTGCTTTTTTAGTTAACTGGTTACTGCCGGAAAATATGGTTTTACGTGGTGTTCCATTTACCAAATGGGGGGTTATGGGTGCTATCGCAGTTGGTTTAGCAGTGGGTGCATTAATGAGTATTATTACAGAATATTATACAGCTATGGGCAAGCGCCCTGTGCTTTCAATTATCCGCCAATCTTCTACCGGCCATGCCACAAACGTAATTGGTGGTTTAGCTATAGGTATGGAAAGTACCTTTTTACCAATATTGGTTTTAGCAGGTGGTATTTGGGGCAGCTATGAGTGTGCCGGTTTATACGGTGTTGCAATTGCTGCTGCAGGTATGATGGCCACTACAGCTATGCAATTAGCAATAGATGCTTTTGGCCCCATTGCAGATAATGCCGGAGGTATTGCCGAAATGAGTGAACTTCCTGCCGATGTTCGTGAAAAAACAGATGTTCTGGATGCTGTTGGTAATACTACTGCTGCAAGCGGTAAGGGTTTTGCCATTGCATCTGCTGCATTAACTGCACTTGCTTTGTTTGCTGCTTTTGTTGGCGTTGCAGGCATTAATGGCATTGATATTTATAAAGCCAATGTTTTAGCTTGTCTTTTTGTAGGTGCTATGATACCCTTTATATTTTCTGCACTGGCAATACGTGCAGTGGGTGAAGCGGCTATGGCAATGGTGGAAGAGGTGCGCCGGCAGTTCCGTACCATTCCGGGTATTATGGAAGGTACCGGCAAACCTGAATACGATAAGTGCGTGGCAATTTCTACACAGGCATCTATTAAAAAAATGATGCTACCGGGTGCTATTGCTATTATTTCACCATTAATTATTGGTTTTATGCCAGGCCTTGGTGCAGAAGCATTAGGTGGATTTTTAGCTGGTGCAACCGTTAGTGGTGTATTAATGGGAATGTTTCAAAATAATGCAGGTGGTGCTTGGGACAATGCAAAAAAATCTTTTGAAAAAGGTGTGGAGATAAATGGCGAAATGTTTTATAAGAAATCAGAACCGCATA
Source organism: Chitinophagales bacterium (assembly GCA_020059395.1). Lineage (GTDB taxonomy): Bacteria > Bacteroidota > Bacteroidia > Chitinophagales > Chitinophagaceae > Ferruginibacter. The sequence continues at coordinate 4,839 of JAGVCC010000392.1, forward strand.
AAGCTTCTGTAACTGGTGATACTGTAGGTGATCCTTTTAAGGATACTTCCGGCCCATCAATGAATATTTTAATTAAACTTATGAGTATTGTTTCATTAGTTATTGCCCCCACCCTTGCAACCATTGATGGTAAGTCAGAGTCTTCAACAAAGACAAAGCATGAAATAATTAAAGAGGTGGCGATTGTAAAAAATGACCAGAACACAAAAATGAATGTTACCGTTACCGCTGATAAAGAAGCTATGACCGCAGCTACAGATAAATTAATTGATGCTTTAGCCGCAGACAAATTACTTGATAAAGACAATTATACATTATCAATAAATGAAGGTAAAATTTCAGTAAACGGCACAGTAATTGATGAAAATACTGCTGAAAAATATAAAGAAATTACAACTTCGTTTAACGGTACCAGTATAGAACTTAAAAACACAAAAAAATAAATTTTGCTGAACGAAAAGAAGGTTTATTTTAGCAAAATATTCAACAAAGTCTAATCAGAACCATTATAACCAAAAAGTCCGGATGTTTCCACATCGGGGCTTTTTTTTTGCTCATAGTTAATTGTTTATAAAAATTTTATGTACGGAGTTGGCAATTACGAATAAATTCTTACTTTGCAATACGAACTAAATCGTATAACAATGGCAGAAAAAGCATTAAAACCTACAGAAAGTGAACTGGAAATACTACAGGTACTGTGGAATGAGAGAGAAGCTACTGTGCGGCAGGTGCATGAAGAGCTGAGCAAAACCAAAGAAAGCGGATACACCACCACCCTTAAGCTAATGCAGATAATGCATGAAAAAGGCCTTGTAACACGTAACGACAGTAGCAAAACACATATTTACCACCCTGCTATAAGCCGGGAAAGTACTCAAAAGCAATTTGTGAATAAAATGATTAATACACTTTTTGCAGGCTCTTCTGCAAACCTTGTACTGCAGGCATTGGGCAACCACAATGCCAGCAATGAAGAGCTGCAAAAAATTGAGGAACTGATTAACCAGCTAAAAAAATAAAACTAACTGCCTAACACCGTTATTAATGCTCCACTTCTCCTACAGCTTTTGCATTAGTTTACTGCATAGTTTATGGCAGGCAGGTTTGCTGTGGGCTGTTTATGTTTTATTGTGTAATAGTTTGGGAACAAAGTTTACTCCTGCGCAAAAAAGAAATTTTCTTTTTGTTTCAGTAACTGTACAAACCGTTTTATCTGCCTTTACTTTTTGCCTTTATTATTTTAGGCCAGATGCTGGTATTACAGGACTTGTAAATATTGCAGGTTTAACCAGTATTATTACTCTGCAAAATGCCGGCAATATTACGGCATGGCTTTTTACAGCATATACACTTGCTGTAACTTACAAATTAGTAACAGCCCTTTACAACTGGTGGTTGTTTAAAAAACAGTTTAAGCTGGGGCTTGTTAAACCACCTGTGGAGTTAAAATTATTTACTGCATTACATCAAAATAAATTTGGCATACACCGAAAAGTCCAGTTGTGGTTAAGCCAAAATATAACCACTCCCCTCACCTTTGGTTTTTTAAAGCCGGTAATAGTATTGCCCGTAGCACTGGTAAACCAGCTTAGTATACAACAGGCAGAAACTTTAATACTGCATGAGCTGGCGCATATTAAAGCCAACGATTTTTTATTAAACTGGTTTGTAATTGCGTCGGAAACCATTTTCTTCTTTAACCCTTTTGTTACAGGTTTATGTAAACAGCTTAAGCAAGAGAGAGAAAAAAACTGTGACATTACAGTTACTGCTTTTAAATATCAGCCCTTATTATATGCAGAAGCTTTGCTTAAGGCACAAACCATTAAACAACTTGCACCTCCTTCCCTGCTAAAAGATAACTTTAGAATTGCAGCTGTTAACAAGCCCGAATATTTACTAAGCCGTATTCAGTTTTTTGTAAGCCCTGCTAACCAACTGATACCTGCACATAAAAAATTACTTGCTCCCGCTTGTTTTTTATTACTTGCTGTTATTATTGCCATAACAGTTTTAATGCAGCTGCAAACAGGCAAACAGGACACCAATCAATCTGCCTCCATACCAAAACAACAACAGGCTGTCTCAATTAATTTTTTAGAAACTTTACCTGTAATTACAAATGAAGTGCTTAGTAATTTAACTGAAGAAAATCTGCAAAAAATTGTTACAATTGTTGAAAAGCAGCAACCGTTAATTGAAAAGGAAATTAAAAAAATACAGCCCCTGATAAAGGAAATTGAGAAAAAAGCAGCAGAGTTTTCTGAAGATGCTGAAATAAATTTTGCAATACCTGTTACATTTCAACAAAACAGCCTTGAAAGAAAAATCATTATAAAAGAAGAAGAATCGGGCAGCAAAAATGCCACTATAAAAGTATATTCTGTTATTTATAAAGATGGAAAATGGCTGCTGCAGCCACAATGGAAACTTGCAGCAAAAGAAATTATTCCGCAAGACTCTCTTAAATTAATTGATACTTCTAACTTGCATTTACATGACCAGGAAGAAGATGAATTACAAAATTAATAAGCTACTTCTCCTGTATTCAACAATTATTCTCATCTGATACTTAATGTCAATGAAGCAAACAGTTGTCTTTCGCCAATGTTTAATCCTGCCACTAAGGGTATTTATAAAATTTTAATTTCTCCTGTATCTGCTTTAGCAAATAGCGAATTTGGGTGATTTTTCACGCAAAGGTCTTACTGTAATTTTGAAAAGCAGTAAGTTATACAAATAGGCATTAAATGCGCTTTTTAAAAGTTATCAGGAGTTTGTTGAAACCGGGTGTATGCAACTAAGCCGCCTTCAACAAGCTCAGGTTGACAGTATTTTTTCAAAGTCTAAATGGTATTAATAGTGTATTGCTTTACTTTGCATGCCGCTAAAATTTTTGTAAATTACAATATGAAGAGGTTACCGACCTTAATATCTATTCTCATTTTTTTTTATTATCCATTAACGGCACAGCAAAATTTAGATGACAGCCTTAATAAGGTAATAGCCGATAATAAAGATGAAGGAGAAGTAGCAAAGGCTTACAATTCACTTGCCTTTGAGTATTCAAGAAAAGACCTTGTAAAATCAAGGGGGTATCTTAATGCCGCTATTACAATAGGAAAAAGAACAGGCAACTATAAGCGGCTTAGTGCTTCTTACTCTCAATTAGTTTACTTGTTGCATGATATTGGAAAACCTGATAGTGCGGAACATTATATTGATCAGGTTAAGAACCTTTATGATAATGCTAGTCAATCAGAAAAAAATGATGTGGGTGCCAATTATTATACTGTGGGGGCACTATATTATAAGAGAATAGGAGCCTATCAAAAAGCTATTCCATTTTTTGAAAAGGCGATTGAACTGTTTGGTAAAATGAATGACCGTCAATCCGTGGCAGGGCAACATTTAAACCTGGGTAACACTTATCTGGCAATAGGAAATTATCAAAAAGCTACTGAGCAGCACCTGAAATCATTACGCATATTTGAAGAAATTGGTAATAACCGTGGTATCTCATTTTGTTACCAAAGCTTAAGCAATTCTTTTACCCAGCTAAAACAATATAAGCAGGCATTGGTTTACGCCAATAAATCAATTAAAATAAAAACTACCTTAAACGATCGTAAGGGTTTAGGATCTGCACAAAGCAATCTTGGCGATATTTATTTTGGTCTTGGCGATTTTGATAAATCAATTTTACATTTCACCAATAGCCTAAACCTTGCAAGAGAAGTGAAAAGCCTTCCCGATGAATTGGGCAACTATACAAATATTGCCAAAGCGTATAAAGCAAAAAAAGATTTTAAGCAGGCGGCTGATTATTTTAACCAAAGCAGGTTGCTGGCAAAACAACTGAAGGACAGTTCTTCACTGGCAGCCATAGAAACAGAATTAATTGCTTTGCAGAATAATGAGAAACAATTGACGGTGGCTGAAAGTAAACTCAAATCAAACATTGAATTGTTTGAAGAACGGGGCGACCTGAACAGGCAGGCATCAGGATTTAAAAACATGGTTGATTTTTATACAACAAATAAAGAATTTGATAAAGCCTTAGAGTATAATAATAAATATCACAGTGCTCTCGACAGTATCACCAATAACGATCTGCAGTTACAGATAAAAAAAATGGAGGAACTCTACAATATTGAAAAAAAGGAAAAAGAAATTACGGTACTTAAAAAAGACCAGGAATTGAGCCAGGCCCGCCTTCAACGGCAGAAAACATTTCAATTTGGCGCAGCAATACTGTTGGGCTTATTATTGCTTTCTGGCTTGTTGTTATTTAACCGCTATAAGCTGCATCAACGTATGAAGCAATTAGAACTACGCAACCAGATAGCCGCCGACCTGCATGATGAAGTGGGCAGTTCATTAAGCAGCATACATATGCTGAGCCAGATGGCAACACAACCTGGTAACGAATCAACCCATATTGAAATTCTCAGCCGTATGAGCACTAACGCTAAAGAAACGATGGATAAAATGGGTGATATTGTATGGATGATAAAACCCGGCGAAACAGAAGCAGGCAGTTTAAAACAACGCATGGAACGCTTTGCTTACGAAATAGGCAGCAGTAAAAACATTGAAATGCAGTTAAACCTTCAGGAACTGGAACAGGTAAAACTAAATATGGAACAGCGGAAAAACATCTGGCTTATTTTTAAAGAAGCAGTAAACAATGCGGTAAAATACTCCGGCACTGTGAAGATGGAAATTTCAGCATTGCTGCAAAACAAAGAGCTGATTATGCAAATAAAAGATTTTGGAAGAGGATTTGACAGCGGCGTAATAAAAAAAGGAAACGGGTTGGATAATATGCAGCACCGGGCTAAAGAACTGATGGCTACACTCATCACTGAAAGTTTAATAAATACAGGCACAACCATTAAACTGGCTGTGCCTGTGTAAAAAGTTAGTTTGACATACAGAAAAACTCTTTCTTTTCACTCGTGTACACCAGCCTGCTTTGTACAGGCTGTACAGTATTTTTCCATTTTGCAACGCCCAAATAATTACCGGGATACTTTTTTGATTCGATAGTAAATTTTGTGCCGTCTGTGGCATTTCTCTTTATTACAAACTGTGATTCTGAAATATCATAATCTACTGGTGCTAAAAAATAAAGATAAGGATGAGGAAACGGGGAGACAAGAGGGTTTGGATTTACATGAATGCCCAGATAACTATAGTCTTTATTTTGATATACATACGGTACTTTCATTTTAATGGAAACTGTACCATTACCATGTGTAATAAAACTCACCTCATCCCTGGCTCTTCAGCCTCTATAGTCCCACATTTGATCACCATTAGTAGCGAAAAAAAATGTCAGCGTATCCGAGACGTAGCCAATACCCCTTGTACAAAGAAACCCATTGGTGATATAGGTTGCATCTGGCCCCGGAGCCGTTGTATCATCTCCTCCATCCTTTTTTCAGGATAAGATAGCTGTTGATAAGGTGAGCAGTAAAAAACTTGTGTATAATAAGGACTGTTTCATGATAATAAATTTTAGTGGTTAGTGTTTACTTCGTTATAAAGAAAAACTCCTTTTTGGCAGATGTAAAAATAAGTTTGCTTTGGGTGGTTTGAAGTGTACCGGCGGCTCTTACAATATTCAAATAATTGCCTGGATATTTTTTTGATTCAATGGTAAAGTTTCTTGAGTCGCTTTCACTTCTTTTAATTATAAACTGCAATTCTGAAACATC
>JAGVCC010000289.1 GCA_020059395.1 Chitinophagales bacterium
CATATATCCCCGGGACAACAGCGGCTTCTCTCCGGCCAACGATAAGCTTTACCGTAATGACGGTGATAGCCTTAAAACCGGGCACCCTTTTTTTAACAACGTTTCCCTTCAGGCTGGCATTAAAGAAGATGGCTATGGCCTTGGTGTGGCTATAAGCGATTATAATAACGACGGCTGGCCAGATATTTATGTGGCAAATGATTTTATATCCAATGATATATTGTGGTTAAATAATAAAGACGGCAGTTTTACTAACAGCATTAACAAGTCGCTGCGCCACCAGTCCTATTCATCAATGGGGGCCGATGCTGCAGATATTAATAACGACAAGCTTACAGATATTGTAACGCTTGATATGCTGCCGGAAATAAATGAAAGAAAAAAAACTTCTTTTTCTTTTATGAATTATGAACGGTATGAAGCTGAACGGGCTATGGGGTACGAACCCGAATTTATGCGTAACATGCTGCAGTTAAATATAGGTAACAGCATTAATGAAGCTAACAGCCTGCCACTTTTTAGTGAAACCGGGCGGCTGGCAGGTATAGAAGCAACCGACTGGAGCTGGAGTGTATTGCTGGCAGATTTTAATAACGACGGCTGGAAAGACATGCATATTACAAACGGAATAGGCAGAGATTTTATCAATGCCGACTTTTTGGAATTTAGCAGTAACATTTTCGCCAGCACACAAAACAACCAGGAAAAACAAAATGCCATCCGCAAAAAATTAGCTGCACTAAATAATGTAAACCTGCCCAATTATTTATACCTCAACAACCACAATTTAACTTTTACCGATTACTCCGAAGCAGCAGGTATTAATGAACCCTCAATGTCAAACGGTGCCGCTTATGCCGACCTTGATAACGATGGCGACCTTGACCTTGTGGTAAACAATATTGGCAAAAAGGCATTTGTTTTTATTAATAATACGCTTCAAAAAAACAAACCCATTACGGCGCATTTTTTAACCGTCCGTTTACAAGGCGCAGCAAATAATTTAAAAGGCTTTGGCGCAAAAGTAACCGTGTACAATAATGATACCGCTCAAACACAGGAGCAAAACCCGGCAAGGGGTTATTTTTCATCTGTAGATCAACAACTTGTTTTTGGGTTAGGAAAAGAAAGCCATGCCGATTCTATAACAATACTTTGGCCCGATGGCAAAAGAGAAACTATTACAAATATTAAGGCAGATACTTTACTTACGCTTTACTCGAAAAATGCAGCAGTATTTCCAGATAATTCCGTTGTAAAAATATCTGCGATTTTTACAGATATTACCGGGCAAAATGGCCTGTTTTACCACCATCAGGATAATACTTTTAACGACTATACTTTTCAGCGCCTGCTGCCACAAAAATTTTCGCAACTGGGCCCGTTTATAACAGCCGGAGATATTAATAATGATGGTGCTACCGATTTTTTTATTGGTGGGGCATTTAATTTTTCAGGAAAAATATTTACACAAAAAAGCGGCCAGGCATTTACTGCCAAAAACCTTGCAGACAGTACAATAATGGAAGAAGATATGGATTGCCTTTTATTGGATGCAGATAACGATGGCGACAGCGACTTGCTGGTAACAAGTGGTGGTATGCAGTATGGAGAAAATGCGGTACAATACAAACCCCGCCTGTACCAAAATGATGGGAAAGGAAATTTTAGTTTGCAGCCGGGTGCCATACCTGATGCAGTAAGCACCATTGCAGGCTGCGTAACCGCAGCAGATTATGATGCGGATGGAGATCTGGATGTATTTATTGGCGGCAGGGTATCTGTAACATATCCCTTGCCAGCAAGAAGTTTTTTATTGCAGAACAATAGGGGCATTTTTACCGATGTAACGGAAAAAAATTGCCCTGCATTACAACAGCCGGGTATGGTAACTGCAGCTGTTTGGGCAGATGTTGATAATGACAGGCAAACCGATTTAATAATTACCGGCGAATGGATGCCCATACGTTTTTTTAAAAATAATAAAGGCCATTTTACAGAAACCACTACTGCCACCGGGCTTACACAAATGAACGGCATGTGGCGCAGCCTTGCTGCTGCAGATATAGACAACGATGGAGATACAGACCTTGTGGCGGGTAACCTTGGTTTAAATTGTGAGTACAGAGTTGCCACTAACCGGCCTATGGAACTGTTTGCAACCGACATGGATGGTAACCAAAGCATAGATCCGCTGCTGTTTTATTATATTAAAACTCAAAACGGCAGTATACTTTCTGTACCTGCTATAAGCCGAAGCCGCCTGGCCGACCAGGTGCCTGCGGTAAAAAAACAATTTTTATTAAATGCTGATTATTCTCATGCCACTTATCAGGATATTTTTAAAGTAAAAACTGCTGAAAAAATAATACGCCTGTTTTGTGATGAAACCCGTAGTTGTTATTTTGAAAATACCGGCAGTGGAAAATTTGTAAAACACCCTTTACCGGTACAGGCACAGTTTGCTCCGGTAAATGCAATTATTTGTGATGATGTAGATAATGATGGATTTAAAGACCTTATACTAGCCGGAAACGAATACCAAAACGAAGTAATGACCGGAAGGTATGATGCTTCGTATGGCTGTGTACTGCAAGGTATGGGCAATAGCATGTTTAGAAATGTGCCACTGGCAAAAAGCGGATTACTGATAAATGGTGATGTAAAAGACCTGTTACTTTTACGTTTAAAAAACGGCGATAAACTTTTAATAGCCGCTGTAAATAACGACAGTATGAAGGTTTTTAAAATAATGCCGGGCAGTAAAAAATAAATATTTCAGTAATAGTTACCAGATAATTGAATGCTGCTTTTTACAGCCTGCAATACCCGAAAAAAATTTTGTAACAAGGGGCTTTATTTAAACTTTACGCTCTCCATAATTTTTTTAGCAGTGGTATTGTGTGTGTTATTGTCGGCAGCAGCGGCAAAAGTTAAAGTATACAACCTGCTTTTATAAAAGCAAAACCACTGTGTAAAGCGGGCTTTAAGCGACAAATCGGATGCAGCATAGCCGGTGTAAATAATTTCCACTGCATCCGCACCGTTCCAGGTAAAATTACGCTGGCTTTCTTCTGTGTAATCTGTTATGGCTTTTTTTAATTCTGCTATAATTTCCGGTACGGTCTCTTTTATTTTTAGTGTAGTGCCAAAGGCTTCATTATATATAGCCCTTATGTTTATATTCTCCTTAAAATTATCTTTTGC
>JAGVCC010000215.1 GCA_020059395.1 Chitinophagales bacterium
ATCCATACCAATTAAGTCCATTAATTTAAATGGTCCCATTTTAAAACCTGTTGCTTCCATGATGGCATCTACATCTTCTATTGCAGCGGCACCCTGTTCCACAAGGTTCATCGCTTCAAGATAATAATGCCGGGCTACCCTGTTTACTATAAAGCCCGGAGCATCTTTGCATTGCACAGGCACTTTATTTAATTGCAGGCACAACTCAGCTATTACTTCGGCAGTAGCATCGCTTGTATGTTCACCTTTTACTACTTCCACCAATTTCATTAATGGTGCAGGGTTAAAAAAGTGCATGCCCACCACTCGCTGTGGCTGCTGCACATTTTTTTGTATATCAGTTATTGAAAGTGATGAAGTGTTACTTGCAAATATGGTTTCGCTGTGATTTAACTCTGCCAGTTGGTTAAACATAGTAACTTTAGCTTCCAGTTTTTCTATAATAGCTTCTATAATTACATCGGCAATGCAGTCGTTCGTATCGCTTATATAACGGATGCGGTTAGCAATAGCTGTTTTTTCTTCTGCTGTAATTTTTTGTTTATCCAGCAGGTGCTGCAGGTTTTTTTCTGTGGCTATTTTCGCTTTTTCTAAAACCTGTGTATTAATATCGAACAGTAATGTATAAAACCCATTTTGTGCACAGGTTTGTGCAATGCCGCTGCCCATGGTGCCAGCGCCTATAATGCAAATGGTGTTTATTGGTGATTGCATAATTAAAGATGAATAAAGAAATATTGCACAAGTGTGATTATTTTTCTTTTTTCTAAAAAAAGTAAAATAACAAACAACTGTTGCCAATGAAGTTGATTAGGGTTACTACTGCTGGTAACAAAAAAATTACACAGCACTCGTAAATTGTTTCAAGAACCGCACATCGTTTTCACTAAATAAACGAAGGTCTTTAATTTGATACTTAAGCATGGTAATACGTTCTATACCCATACCAAATGCAAAGCCGGTGTATTTGTTGCTGTCAATACCGCAGTTTTCCAGCACAGCAGGATGCACCATGCCGCAACCTAAAATTTCTACCCAGCCGGTATGTTTACAAACATTACAACCCTTACCACCGCAAATTAAACAGCTAATATCCATTTCGGCACTTGGCTCAGTAAACGGAAAGTAGCTGGGACGAAAACGCACTTTTACATCCTTACCAAACATTTCCTGCACAAAAAAGTACAGGGTTTGTTTCAGGTCGGCAAAGCTTACTTTTTCTGCAATGTATAACCCTTCTACCTGATGAAAAAAACAATGCGCCCTGGCACTAATAGTTTCGTTACGATATACACGGCCGGGGCAAATAATACGAATGGGCAGTTTGCCTTTTTCCATTTCCCTTACCTGCACACTGCTGGTATGCGTACGCAACAGCCAATCGGGATTTTGAGAAATGTAAAATGTATCCTGCATGTCTCTTGCCGGGTGATTCTCCGGAAGATTTAATGCAGAAAAATTATGAAAGTCATCTTCAATTTCGGGGCCTTCTGCTACGGCAAAACCAAGCCGCTGAAAAATGGAAACAATTTTATTACGTACAATGCTTATAGGGTGGCGGCTTCCAAGGGGCAGGTTGTCGCCGGGCAGTGTAAAGTCTGTGTCGTTTGTGGTTTGTTGTTGGTTGTTTGTGGTTGATTGCTGTAGCGCTTCATACTTAGCTTCTGCAAACAATTTAAACTCATTCAATAACTGACCGGCCGCTTTTTTATTTTCCGGTGCCACATTTTTCATCTCTCCCATTATGGTTTTTACCAGCCCTTTTGTGCCAAGGTATTTAATGCGGAAAGTCTCGGCATCGCCGCTGTTAAAAGTGGTTATTTCCTGCTTGTAATTTTCTATTTGTTGTACTAACGCTTCCATGCGGCAAAGATAAGGCGTGAGGTTGGGAATTGGAGACGGCAGCTGATTATTGATTATTAATTACTCATTAATGATGCGTAGCAACAGGGATTAAATAATCTTTAACAACACAGATTTGGAAACGGCTTTTGCGGCCTGCTATCTTCACATAAACAATTTTAAATCATCAAAACCAATTATGGACCCCGACTCTGCCGAAGCCAGCCAGTCTGCTTCACAAATTTTAAAGACCACTTTTGTTACTGTTGCGCTTACTGCCTGCAACTATTACAAAACCGAAACAACAAGTACCATATCCAGCATTCAGTTTACAAAACCGGACAGTACAGTAAAAACCTCGCCGCCGCCTTTACCTAAAAAGAAAAGCAAAACCATTTACCTCACTTTTGATGACGGCCCCAACAAGGGCACTAAAAAAATGATGCACATTGTGCAGCAGGAAGAAATACCCGCCACCGTTTTTGTTGTGGGTGAGCATGTATATGGAAGTAAAGAACAGAACGCCCTGTTTGACAGTTTGGTAAACTGCCGCTGGTTTGAAATTGCCAACCACAGCTACACACATGCCTTTAATAACAAGTTTGTAAAATTTTATACGGTGCCTGACAGTGCAGTAAAAGACTTTAAACGCTGCGCCGATAGTTTGAAACTTA
>JAGVCC010000316.1 GCA_020059395.1 Chitinophagales bacterium
ATCTTTATCGCCACTTGCCACGGCTTCTAAAAGCTCTTTATTTTCTTCCTCCACTTTATCCCAAACCTGCTCTTTGGTATCCCACTCAAAACCCACCTGTTTGGCCTTATCCTGCAGGCGCATGGCTTTTACCATTGCCGGTAAACTCTTTGGCACTCCTTGCAATACTGATTTTTTTCCTTCCTGCAGTTTCAATTTTTCCCAGTTAAGCTTAACATCGTTTTCATCATTTACTTTCACGTCTCCATAAATATGCGGATGGCGGTGCACCAGTTTATCGCAAATACCATTTATGGCTTCATCCAGGGTAAACTGGTTTTGTTCAGCACCAAGTTTTGCATAAAAAACAATATGCAGCAGCAAATCCCCCAGCTCTTCCTTTATTCCTTTCCAGTCGCTTTCGGTAATAGCGTCGGCCAATTCAAAAGTTTCTTCAATGGTTAAATGCCGCAGGGTATGTATGGTTTGCTTTCTATCCCATGGGCATTGTGCCCTCAACTCATCCATTATTTTTATAAGGCGTAAAAAAGCAGTACTGGTATTATCCATTATTTAAACTTTAAAAAGTGACACCATAAAAAATGCTACAAATGCAAACGCAACAAGTATAAAATTAAACACCTGCAGCAGTATAAATTTAATGATTGTTTTTGGCCTGCCTTGACCGTAAAAATTACGCATGGCCTTGTAGTTATAAACAAAAATAGCCAGTGCAATGGCAGTATTTACAGCACTTAACCAATACCAGTTAAAGGCTTCAATAAGTTTTGACAAGCCAAATGTTACCAGCATAGCTATAAAAATAAAAATAAAAAGATGCAGTGTAAATATGGCATGGTTAACGTAATAAAACTGTTTGCGCCGCATATACAGCAGCTTTAGCAACAAAGCAAATAATGGCAGCGTAATAAAAAGAATTTGTGGAATAGCGTGAATTAGTTTATCTATAACGGCAGCAATCATGGCTTTTCCATCATTATTAAATTTTTCATTGAGGGCAAATTGCCTCCGCACCATCATTTTCTCAAACCAGTTGTGCTTTTTACCATGTGCCAGTGCGCTGTTGTATTCGGCAAGTGTTTTATAATTGGAAGGTGTAAATTTTATTCTGCCACCGTTGGCTTTTAGTGTACTGTCCAAATATTTAAAATATTTTGTCGTATCGTAAGCAAAACGCATGGCACTATCGTTTTTTACTAATTCGTCTACAAAAGCTTTATAGGTTGCCGCATCCATTTTTTTTATAAACGATACTGGTGCTTTTGTTTTGCCATTATCAACTATTGTTTCTACATTTTTTACCGGGTTAAATTTAAAGATGCTAAAAAAAATAAGAAAGAAAAATGCCGAAGTGAACACATACATTCGCACCGGGTTTAAATGGCTGGCCCTTCTGCCATTCATATATTCCCGTGGCAAATAACCCGGTTTAAAAATGAGGTATTTAAGTGATGTAAAAAATTTTCCGTCAAAATGCGTAATATCCTGAAAGAAATGAGTAACCAAATGCCAGGCCGATTCTTTGGTCTCTATATTTTCCTGCCCGCAAATATGACAATATCTTCCCTGCACCACGGCGTTACAGTTAAGGCAATTTTTCTCTTTACGTTCTTTTAAATGGCTCAAGCAGTGCTGATTTTTTGTTAAAAATAATAAAGTTTACGGGCAAGATGATTTATGGCACAATATAAGTTATCAAAAGATAGTTTACTTTTGCCAACGAAAAATTCACACATGATAAAACCAATGCTTTTTACACTGGTATTTGCCGCAACTGTTACAACAGCCCAAAGCCAGTATTATTATAAAGATATTGTAAGCAACAAACAACTGATGGCCGAAATGGAGTTGCTGAAAGCGCAAAAGCTGCACACCATTACCCTTAAAAGTTTTGAAGACGATGGCAGGCCCAGTGAAGGTTTTTTTTGCGAAAAGAAGATAAATAAAAAATATACCTCTGTGCAAACACGTACAAAATCATACGTAACGGCGGCATCAGAGTTTACATCGGAATTTGATGAAAAAGGCATGCTTACACATACTACCGACAGTTCTGACATTTCAAGCAGCAATGCGTACTTTTCTTATTACGATGACGGAGCACTAAAAAGCATTGTTACCATTAACCGCAGCAGCGACGATGATTTTCATAATGAAATAAAAGAAGAGCATATTTACGAGTACAACGCTAAAGGCAACCCGGTTAAGATGCTGCGTATTAAAAACAGTGCCGATACTGCCATAATTAATTTTGCAGAAGACGAGGCCGGCAATGTGGGTATTGAAAAAAACAGTAAAACCGGCGACAGTTACTATTATTATTACGATGCAAAAAAAAGGCTTACAGATGTGGTGCGGCTTAACCCTGCCAACCAAAAAATGCTGCCCGATTATATGTTTGAATACAATTACAGCGGTCAAGTGATACAAATGACCACTACCGAAGAAGGCGGCAGTTATTATTTTGTGTGGAAATACACTTACGAAAACGGCCTGCGCACAAGGGAAAAATGTTTTAGTAAAGAAAGGCGCTTAATGGGCTCCATTGAATATGAGTATAAGTAAGTAATGCCTTTTGTATTTTTAGTAAAATAAATTATCCCCTTCTTATAACTCTGCCACCCTGCACCGGTGCGCCAGCAGGCACAGCAGGCCTTGCATTGTTTCCTCCTGCCCTTCTGTTACTGTTACCTTCGCCACCACCAAACTTGCGGGGAAAATAGGATAACGTAAACATAAAATATTGTTGCAAGCCATTGCTTACACTACTGGTTACGCCAAAATCATTGGCAACGTAACTGATGTTTTTAAATTGTTTTAAAATATCTGTTGCAGTAAATTTTACTTCTGCCTGTTTACTTTTCATAAAACGGTACGATGCATTGCTGTTCCAGATGGTGATGGGTTTTACAATACCATTATTTTTTGAGTACGTGAGGTTACTGGAAACGCTAGTATTTTTATTTACGTTTACCGTAACATTAAATTCGCCAGAGAAAGTACGGGTATTAAAGCGGCTGTTTTTATAACCAGTTTGCCTGCTGTTGTTAGCTCCTGTAGTAGCACCTATTCCTGTAATTAAAACAGTTTTATAAAAATAATTAAATCGCAAACTTTGTGTAAAGTTGGTAGTATTAATTATGGTGGATATGTTATCGATATAGCTAGGCGACATGCCCATATTAATATTTCCGTTGTATTGAATTTGTATTTGATTGCCTTTTATTTTTCTACTAAAAGAAGTGCTGTAGCCTACATTTGAATTGTAGCGCCTGACGCCATTAACGGTGTACCGCACTTGCTTGCCGTTTAAATATGCAGAGTCTAGCCCGTTGCTATCTTTGGTGGTATCACGAAGATTTAAGGTACTGTCTGCAAATGGGTTTGAAACGTTGCTGAAACTTCCATTAATATTTACAGAGAATTGAGAGGGTTTTTTGGGGCTGTTAGTAGCAAAACTAAGATTACCATTAAGGTTATGGTTTTTGCTATTAATTAGGTTAAGCCCACCCTTGTATAGAGAGTACAGGTTTGCACTATCTACCACCGGAACAATTTGGTTAATGGATGGATACCCATAACCATTTTCGTAATTCAAATTTCCGTTTAAGCGATAGCGATCGGTAACTTGGCGGGAATAATTGGCACCGGCATTAAAACGCAAAAAAGAAAATGTACGATTAAGATTTCTATTGCTACGAGAAGAAATATTTTCTTCTTCAATAAATTGTTTGTTTACAGCAGTACGAAAACTATAAAAGCTTGATTTACGGGAGGACCATTTATTAAAATTTTTATTTAAGGCCAATGTGGGTACATATTGAAAGGTAGCTATGGTTTCGTTATAGGTAAGATTTTGGTTACTGTTTTCTTTTTGACTGGCATCTATATCAAATACTTTATTATCATCGTCATTTTTTTGATAACTAATATTATGGCTGGTAGAAATATCAATACCAAAAAAATTGAACCTGCCCAACAACAAACGTTTAAGCCCATTATAATTGAGTGCACTGTTAAAACTGGTACTGCCTGTTTGCTTAATAGAGTGTCGGTTAATTAAAGTAGTTTCTGTGCCAGTAACTTTATAAAAATTATAGAGTGTATTCTCTTTTCGGTCAGAAGTATTTTCATTTCGGGAAAAAGAAGCATTCACATCGATGGCTTTAAGTGGATTATCCGAATCGAAATTAGTATAGTTGAAAGAAGTATTGAACGATTTACTGCTGGCATCTGTTTGGGAGTTGCCATTGCGATCACTTACAGCAATACCATCTCTTGTATTAATAACAGATCCGTTGGCACTTTCGGCAAATGAATTATTGGTTGTGCCAGTGGCATTAATAATAAAACGTTTATTGTAATCCAAGCTCTTATTATAATTCATCCGTACCACATGCCTTTCGCTTTGGCTGTTATTATCATCAAATGAATTAATGATCTGGTCACCAACATCATAATAACGCTCCTGGTACCTTTGTGTATTGGAATTGCCCGCATTATTATCATAATCGTAGCTACCGGTTATTCTATTGGAGCGGCGCTCATTTTCACTTTTTGAGAATGAATGGGTAAACTGAATACCTGGTGATATAACCCTGTTAATACCATTACGGCCAAAATTGCTGCGGCTACGGAAAGTGGCATAATTATTTCTGAAAGTACTTTCTCTTTGTATATCATTCAACCCGGCAATTTCTGCATTAATATTGTTGGCACCCCCACCTACTGCCAATGTGGATTGCTTATTATAAAATTGCAACGCAATATCACCGGTGTATCTTTTATCGGTGCCGTACCCTGCCCCATACTTTCCAAAAAACCCATTTTTTTTATCGGCCTTTAACCTAATATCCATGGTAAGCAACGAATCTTTAGGTGCTTGTGCATCCGTCATTTGTAATCGGCTAGCTTCTGTGCTCATGTCCACTTCATTGTACAACTGTATTTTATCAATGATATTTTTAGGCAGGTTTTGTGTGGCCACACGGTGGTCGGCACTTCCTAAAAATGGTTTACCATCCACCAAAACTTTTGGTATGGGTTTACCATTCATGGTTATGGATCCGTCGGCCCAAATAACAACGCCAGGCACTTTATTTAATAAGTCTTCAGCCACAGCATCGTTACTCATTTTAAAAGCAGCGGGGTTTATTTCAAGGGTGTCACCATTCATGCGAATGGGTGAAATAGATGTTACAATTACTTCATCGCTGTTTTTTACCTGCAGATAAATGGTATCCATTTTTTTTACCGCTGCACTCATTGTAAATGGCAGGCGCACGTCTTTATACCCTGCAAAAGACACGGCCAGTTCATACTTCGCTTGTAAAGGAAGCCCTGTCATATCATACCGGCCCTCTTTATCTGTAATTTTAAACATAGCCACCGATGAATCGGGCTTGTAAATAATAACCGTTGCCGATTCCATTAGCACCCCAAGCGCAGTATCTTTTACCACGCCATAAATACGGCCGGTGCCAGGTTGTGCATGTACATTGCTGCTGATTGTGAAAAGTATAATAAGGGTTGCAAAAAACTGTTTCATTTATTAATTTCTGTAGGTAAAATTTATAAGTACGGGGTTGCTTTCGGCTGTTGCGTTTTTTAAGTATGCTTCCAGCTGTGGTGGATAAATCAGATTATCTTTTTTATGCTCTTCATATGTTTTCAATACTTCGTCGGCACCAACTCTTGCATACATTACAGTACCGTCATTAAAACTTTGGTTTTTGGTAATGGGCAAATAATAGGTAAGGCTGTCTCCAGATATCTTCTCGGTATTGTAAAATGTTTTTGTTTGGGTATCAAAAATAAACTGCAGCCTTTCGTACTGCATGCTTTGCATGGCAAAACTTAGGTAGCGGCTGGAAAGATTGTACATATACAGCTGCTTAATGAGCTTGCGGTTTTGGCGCAGGTAATTATCTTTTTCTGTTTTACTTTGAAACTCTCGTGTAAAAAAATCTCCGGGCACGGCACGTTCCAGCGGCAATACAAAATCGTATACTTTATACAGGCTGTCGTTTTGCAATGCATAAACAACATAATCATAAGGGTGCGTAATCCAGCGGGTGTTAATACTGCCGCCATAAGTAACGGCTACTGTACCACCATCAAAAATATAACGGCTGTCATTCTTTTTTTTGTATGGAAAGTATTGTTTAAGCAGACTGTCTCCCTTAAATATCTTCAGTTCATAATCCTGCTCATTAGCAAAATTTTTATTTACCAGTATTTGGTTAACAATGTGTTTACCATCGGTATAAGCTACGGGGTTTAAAATATCGGCGCTTGAAATTTTTTGTTTGTGTACGGTAAAATTAACTGTGTCCCTAAAGTCAATATAATACTTCAAATAGTATTTGCGGTTTTTAGGGTTGGTATAGTCTTCCTGAATTTGTGCATTGTCTTTAGAGGTAAGCCGGTACATTTTATTACTGTTCACCACTTCCAGCCTGTCGGTTGCTTCGTTATAATTAAGCCTGTTAAAATCAAGTTTATTTTTAATTTTGGTTACAAAACGGCCAGTTTTATCAAACAGCAGCATTTTTTTGGCGCTGTAATCACAAACGACAAAATAGTTTTTAGTGGCTATAATACGGCTGTATTTATCAAACTTGCTTTCGGGTGTGGTTTCTAAAATTACGGCCCCGTTGTAATGTATAAACTGGCTTTGTTTGGCCGCAGCAGCAAACTTTGGTTCAAAGTAAATTTTTTCTTGGGCATTGCCGCTGTTTGCCATTGTTAAGCAAAACAACAGCACTGCAATTGGTTTAAATGGCATACAAAATAGTTATACTTATGGTATTAGACGAGTAAAGATCTTATTACTGTCGCTAAAAAATATAACTATTTATATTAATGGGAAATTGCAGTTGCAAACGGCTGGTGTCGCAATTTATACAACACTATTACTCTACTCATCTGCCTCATTTTGCTTTATACTTCCAGCAGTTTTACAAAAGCATTTAGATTTTAAAAATTACAGCAATACTAGTTGGGTAAAAAGATACAGCTGCCGGTTAAAATTAAAGGCTTAACAAATGTTAAGCCTTTAAGGGTGGTGCCCAGAACTGGATTCGAACCAGCACATCCTTGCGAACGCTGCGACCTGAACACAGTGCGTCTACCAATTTCGCCATCTGGGCATTTGCAATACAGGGTGGCAAATGTAAGGCTAAAAAAAGAAACAAAGAAATACTGTACTAATTTATTCGGATGCTCTTTGCTGATGTTTCCAGCCAATCAAAAGCACTCCGGTAACAATCAACAAAGTGCCAATAATTTGCATGGTATATATCGGTTCGCCTAAAATAAAATGCGCCTGCAAAATGGTGCTAACCGGACCAATAGTAGAAATAATAGCCACATTGTTTGACCCGATTGATTTAGTACCTGCAGCCACCAGCCAGCTGGGTATTACTGTGGCAACTATTGCAATAAGAAAACCATAACCAACATAACTGCTTCCGCTGTTTAGCAGCGTATAATTACCCTTAACAACATAATGTAAAAAAATACCAACAGTTGAAAAAAGCATAGCGTAGGCTGTAAATTTTGTTGGGCCCACTGCTGGTATAATGCAGCCACTGCCGGCTATATAAACAGCAAAAGTAATGGCACATAAAAAAATTAAAAGACTCCCCATTAAAAAATTGGAGTTATCCTTTTCAATACTCAATTCGCCTAAATAAGCCAGTACAACACCTGCATAAGTTAGTGCCACTGCCAGCCATTGGGCTTTGCTGCCACGCTCTTTAAAAACAAGCGTATTAATCAGCAACACAAATGTGGGGTATAAAAAAAGTATCAACCGCTCCATACCTGCAGAAATATACTGCAGCCCAATAAAATCAAACAAGCTGCTGAGGTAATACCCAAAAATACCCAGTAGTAAAATGTAAAGCCATTGTTTGGCGCTTAATTTTCTTTGAGGTTCGTTTTTATGAGCAAGCCACGCCATTACCAAAAAAAATGGCAGAGAAAAAAGCATACGCAATGCCAGTAGAGATACAGGATCAATATCAGTATGCTTAAAAGCATACTTTACAATTACGGCTTTGGTTGAAAAAAATAATGAACCAACAACTGTAATTAAAATACCTGCCCACGAAATTTTTTGTACTACTTTTTCTTTCATAAAAAATATAAACCCCGGACAACAATCCGGGGTTTGCAAAGCTTTATAACAAATAACCACGGAAATTACACACTCACATTAAAATCTCTCAACGCATCATTTAAACTGGTTTTTAAATCGGTGCTTGGTTTGCGCTGTCCAATAATAAGGGCACAACCCACCCCATATTCACCCGCAGGAAATTTTTTAGTGTAACTTCCCGGTATCACCACACTCCTTGCCGGCACACGGCCTTTCATTTCCACAGGTTCGCTTCCGCTTACATCAATAATTTTAGTTGATTGTGTCAATACAACATTTGCACCCAGTACCGCTTCTTTTTCTACAATCACACCTTCCACCACAATACAACGGCTGCCAATAAAACAACCATCCTCCACAATAACAGGGCTTGCCTGCAATGGCTCCAGCACACCACCAATACCTACACCTCCACTTAAATGAACGCCTTTGCCAATTTGAGCACAGCTGCCCACCGTTGCCCATGTATCCACCATGGTACCTTCATCAACATAAGCACCAATATTTACATAGCTGGGCATCAACACTACATTTTTTGCAAGATAAGCACCATACCGTGCCACTGCATGAGGCACGGCACGTACACCTAAACTGGCGTAATCGCTTTTTAGTTTCATTTTATCGTAAAACTCAAAAGGTGGTAAAGTGAAGGTTTCCATTTGCTGTATACCAAAGTACATTAGTATTGCCTGCTTTACCCATTCGTTTACCTGCCAGCCATTATCTGTGGGTGATGCAGTGCGTAAACGGCCCTTATCCACTTCTTCAATAACAGCCCTTACCGCATCACTGTATTTTTTATCTTTTAATAACTCCCTGTTGCCCCAGGCTTCTAAAATCAAGTCTTTCATTTTTTTAAATTTTTGCAAACATAATAAATAAAATAGTTGATTTTTGTACCCGGCTTTAATATCACTAATCAGCTTCATTGGCGTCGCACTCTTGTACAGCAGTTCAGTATTGAACGCTTTTAAATTGCTACACCAACAAAAACAGCAATTATATTGATACAACCACAAAATATTTTAATTCGCCTCCCTAACTGGCTGGGAGATATGGTTATGAGTACCGCTTTTGTAAAAGCGGTGCAGCAGCAATACCCTGATGCTGCAATAGATGTAATTGCAAAAAAAGACATTAGCTTTTTACTGGATTATCTTCCGGCACACCATCTTAGTTTTATTTTTGACAAAGCAGCTTATAAAGGCTTAATCGGTGCCTACCGGTTTGGCAAGCAACTGGGCCGCAAAAAAGAATACGACATTTTTTTTTGCCTGCCTAACTCCTTCTCATCTGCAATAATGGCTTTTGCAAGTGGTGCAAAAAAAAGAGCCGGGTACAAAAAAGAACTCAGGTCGCTTTTTCTTACACATGCATTTAATAAAAAAAATAGCCTGCACAGGGTTGATGAATATATTGATTTGCTGCAGCAATTTGCAGGAATACAGGCAGCAGCACCTTTAGTTGCATTAAAAAACAGTATTACTGAAAAGTCGCAGGCAATAGTTGTAAACATTAATTCAGAAGCAAGCAGCCGCCGTTTGCCAATAGAAAAAGCAACAACAATTATTAATGCACTCCGTAAAAGTTTTGACGGACAAATTATTTTAATTGGCAGCCCAAAAGAAGCGGCATTTGTGCAACAGGTGTATCAATCACTGTCACACACACGTAATATTGAAAACAAAGCAGGTACAACAAGTCTATCGCAGTTGTTAGCATTGCTGGCTGGTTCCTCTGTAATGCTAACAACTGACAGCGGCCCTGCACACGTTGCCAACGCATTGGGCATACATACTGTTGTTTTATTTGGTGCTGGCAACGAACATAACACTGCACCCTATAATGCAGACAAACGAACGGTTATAAGGCTGGGAAAGCTAGCTTGTGAGCCCTGTGTAAATAACACCTGCAAAGTGTATGGCACACCCAAATGTTTGGTAGCGCTTGATGAAAATATAATTGTGCAGGCTGTATTGGCAGCGTTAAAAAGTAGTGAACAATGAGTTTTGAAAACGATATTCAACAATGTATAAATGTACTGCAAAACGGCGGGCTCATTCTGTACCCTACTGATACTATTTGGGGTATTGGTTGCGATGCCACCAATGAAGCTGCTGTTGCAAAAATTTATGCACTTAAACAAAGGCCGGATGAAAAAAGTATGCTGGTACTGGTGGCAGATGAGCGGCAACTCAATCAACACATCACAATGCCGCATCCTGAAATTTCGGAGTATTTAAAAGCTGCTGCAAAGCCAACAACTGTAATTTATGATGCTGCTGCAAACCTTGCTGGCAATTTAATAAACAAAGCAGACAACAGTATTGGCATCAGAATAGTGAAAGACGATTTTTGCAAACAGCTGATAAAGCGTTTTCGCAAACCAGTTGTATCTACCTCAGCAAACATCAGCGGTCAACCATCGCCACAAATATTTGGCACCATTGCTGCACAAATAAAAAACAACGTTGATTATGTCGTACAGCACCGTCAAAATGAAACCACCGCTGCTGCTCCTTCTGCCATAATAAAAAGGAACGCAGATGGCTCTATGCTCATCATACGTTCCTGAAAAAATATTCAAATTAAATTTGTGTAATCACTCACGGCTCACAACTCACCATTCACGTTTTTATTACAATTTAAATCCAACGCCTAACTGTACACTCTGGCTTTTCCACTTGTCCTTATTGTCAATATCGTTAATATCGCTTAAGCCAATGGTGTAACGGCCATATACTTTAAAGCCTCCCAAATTTAACTGCACACCACCCAGCATTGCAAGGTCGCCGCTTTTAAATGCCTGCTTGCCATTTTCTAAAAAGGTGCTGCTTTTATTAATTAATATACCAAACTGAGGGCCGGCCTGCAGCGTAATTAATTTATTGGCATTATAATTAAGCAAAACCGGAATGCTTAAATACTTAAGCTGCACATTATCCAGCTTATTTAATTTATAAATAGTACTGAAGCTGCTGCTGGTGTCAACATTAATCTGGTTAAATAATATCTCTGGCTGAATAGCAAATTTCTTACCTAGGCCAATGGAGGCAAAACCGCCAATATGATAGCCAAATGAAAATTCTTCTTTAAAAGTTTTTCCTGAAAGTTTATTAACTGTGGCACCGCCTTTAAACCCTACTTGAAATTTTTGAGCAAAAGTGGTGGCGCTGATTAAACAAACAAGTGCTGCGAATAAGATTTTTGTTTTCATGTTTAAAGTTGTTTTTTCCTAAACGTTCAAGATGTATGCCAACGGCATAATGAGTTGTGTAATTTTTTGTTAAGAGGTTTTAAAATGAAAAGCCTGCACTTACAGCATATATTGCAGCAAGCCTTTTTGAAGTGGTTTCCGGCACATAATAATCGAAATAAATACTGGGCTGTAAAAAAAACTTACCTACGCCATAGGTAAAATCTAAAGATAGCCCTACAGATTGCAGCCCAAATTTATTGGTGGCTTCCACCCTTTTCCTGCTGCTTAAAAGGGGGCTATCAAAAATTTTATTTGTATGTGTTTGAACAATCTTGTCGCTTCCAAAGTTTGCAATAAATGAGGGAGAAAAATCCAGTTCATCATTTTTATCAAAAACCTTATAAAAAATAAAGTCGTGAAAAGCATTTGCAGACACGGAGAAATAGTTTGCCTTATTATCTGTGGTATCAATTCCTGAAACTATAACAACCGTATCCCGTAATGGATTTAATAATCTACGGGTGCGCTTATAAGAAACATATTCAGCAAGCTTGTATGCTCCATTAGAATAACCCAACGAAAGCCCCGGCTGTATAAATCCCTTTGCCCTGCGCACATATCCAAAAAAATCGTTTTGGTATAACGACTTGCTGTTGTACTTATCTGCAACGCTTAAAAACCTGGTATAAGAAACGCCGGCAAGTATTTTTTTTCCATAATAATCATAACCGGCAGTTATACCGGTTTGATATAAACCTGTTTTGCCGCCTTCGTCAGTTAAATACCCTGTAATGCCAAGGCTTAATCCATTTTTTAACCGGTACGCAACAGAAGGTGTGAATATTACCTGATTACTAACGCCAGTTGCATTGGCCGCTTTGTTATAAGTACTAAAGGCACCGTTGCCAATTCCTATGCTTATATCAAAAGTATTTTTTTCTTTTTCACCCAGCATTTTCAAAAACTCATCGTTGGCCATCATAGAATCCAGCAGTGCTTTATCAGCCTTACTAAGTGAATCTATTGTTTGGCCGTAGCCGGCAACACAGATAAAAAAAGTTACGGCAAGCAGGTAAAACTTATACATATAAAAAGGAGTAGTGCGGTTTAAGACCGGGTTAATCAATTAAGGTTTAATGAGTGTAACGCTGCTAAAAAACGTAAAGTTCTGTCTTTTAATTGTTTTAGCAAACATAAAGCCTTACCTTTGCGCCCATTATTAATAACTGAGAATTACATGAACATGCTCAGTTGCTGTTGAAAAGGCTTACTGCAGAACACTTTAGTTACTCACTTTTATTCCCTGTAGCATTTAAATACACAGGGTTTCCAACGGCCAAAGCATGATACCGGACACACCGGAAGACCCCATAAAAGGTCTTTGCATGTGGCTATCGCAAATAAAAATTTATATGAATGCATTTGAAGCCTTAGGCTTAAACGAATCATTGGTTAATGCCGTAACCGATTTGGGTTTTGAAACACCATCGGAAATACAGCAAAAAGCCATTCCTGTTTTATTATCGGGCACTACCGATTTTATTGGCCTTGCACAAACCGGAACGGGTAAAACCGCAGCATTTGGTTTACCATTATTGCAATTAATTGAGCCTGGCGAAAGGCATGCACAAGCATTAATAGTTTGCCCCACACGGGAGTTGTGTTTGCAAATTACCAACGACCTGGAGAAATTTAAAAAATACAGCAAGAATATTTTTACTGAAGCAGTGTATGGTGGCGCATCTATAATGATGCAGATACGTAACTTAAAAAAAGGCGTGCACATTGTGGTGGCTACACCCGGCCGTTTAATTGATTTAATTGAACGTAAAGCCATCGACCTACAAAAAGTAAAATATGTGGTGCTGGATGAAGCAGATGAAATGCTGAACATGGGCTTTAGAGATGATATTGATTTTGTATTGAAAAATACGGTTAACAGAGAAAGCACCTGGCTATTTAGTGCCACCATGCCGCCAGAAGTGAGAGCCATTAGCAAAAATTATATGCAAACGCCTAAGGAAGTTACTGTTGGTAAAAAGAACAGCGGCAATGCAAATATAGACCACCAGTTTTTTGTAGTGGGGCAGCAAAATCGTTTTGAAGCGTTAAAAAGATTAATAGATTTTAACCCCGGTATGTATGGTATAATTTTTACCCGTACCAAAATTGATGCACAGGAAATAAGCGAACGTTTGGCAAAAGCAGGCTATGAAATTGAAGCCCTGCATGGGGATTTAACACAGCAGCAAAGGGATAAAGTAATGGGCCGCTTTCGTACAAAAAGTTTGCAATTATTAATTGCAACAGATGTTGCAGCAAGAGGTATTGATGTGGATGGTGTAACGCATGTAATTAATTACGAATTGCCCGATGATATGGAAGTGTACACCCACCGCAGTGGTCGTACAGGCAGGGCTGGTAAAACAGGTATTTGCCTTTCTATATGCCACAGCAGAGAAACTTTTAAAATAAAAAGTTTAGAAAGAATGATTAATGCACAGTTTCATAAAGTAGATGTGCCAAGTGGGAAAGAAGTTTGCCGCAAACAGTTTTTCCATTTTATGGATAAGCTGATGCAGGCAGATGTAAGCAGCGGAGAATACGAAACCTATTTACCAGACCTGATGGAAAAATTTGCTGATGTAAGTAAAGAAGAAGTACTGCAACGAGTAGCGGCTTTAGAATTTAATCATTTTTTAAAATATTACGAAAACGCAGAAGACCTAAACCGTAACGACGGCCGTGGCGAAAGAAGACCGCAGTTTGACAGAGCGGATAACCGCAGCGGCGAAAGAAGAGAGCGCTCCAGCTTTAACCGCCGTGATAATGGCTATACAAGATTATTTGTAAACCTTGGCACCAAAGATGGTTTTTACAAAGCCAGTTTTTTACAATTTATTTTAGATGAAAGTAATTTAAAGAAAGAAGTGCTGGGTAAAATTGATATGAGGGAAATGAACAGCTGGGTGGAAATTGACAGTGCAGAAGCTGGCCGTATGATAAAGTCAATTGATGGTAAACAGTATAACAACCGCATAGTGCGGATGAACGAAGCAGATGGAGGCTTTAAACGCCCCACCGATGAAGGTCGTAAAAGAACTTTTGCCCCACAAAGAGAGCAGCGCAAAAGTTTTCGTTAATATTTTGTAAGCAATTGTTGTGTGCGGTGGTAAAACACAGCACTCGCAAAAAGCAATGCATACAAAAAGCTGCCAAAAAAAGCAATGATAACATCATCGTGGCTGCGGTAGTTTTTTGTAAGCGTAAAACGTAACAGCAACGTTACTGCAAAAAATATAAAATATACCAACCAATATTTTGTAAGCCCCGAAGTTTTT
The DNA here is from genome assembly GCA_020059395.1 of Chitinophagales bacterium. Taxonomy (GTDB): domain Bacteria; phylum Bacteroidota; class Bacteroidia; order Chitinophagales; family Chitinophagaceae; genus Ferruginibacter. The sequence continues at coordinate 14,705 of JAGVCC010000316.1, forward strand.
TCGGGGCTTTTTTGTGGCGGCATTTTAAAAACATACCAAAATATGTACAGCCCGCCAATGGCAGAAGTTAGCAGCTGCAACATAAAATACACCGGCAGCAGCAAACCAAACAGTTTTATTTCTGCCTGAAAAAAAGAGGCAGGCCTTGCCATAAAACCACCTTTATGTGTAAAGGCATCAATAAAAACATGCGACGCTACGCCTAGCAGCACACAAACTAAAAAAGCAACATAGTGCTGCTTAAAATAATTACGCCAGTTAAACAACAGGTATTTTAAAAAACGGCGCTGTAAAAATTGCGGCAGGTGCAGTATTAAAATATTACGTACCAACAAATGAAAAATAAAAGCCGCAGCAATACCTGCCGGAATATTAAACAACAAAATACCCGGCCACAAATGCCCAATGTATGGCGACTCACGCAGTAAAAATAAAAACTCAAAATCTGGCACCATGCTGCCAATAATTAAACCTGTTGCCGAAACAGGTATTTTTTTTGCTTTACAAAAAGGCAATACAACAGCAGGATGAGAAAAAGTAAAAGGCATGTATTAATGCAGCTATTTTATTATGCAAAAAGGCGAAAGTATTATTCAAAATACCCTCGCCATTGCAGCGGGAAATATCACCCGCCTGTGTAGTTCCGCTTTGGGCGGAATTATAAAAAAAATTAAATGTGCAGCGTTGCTTTTTTTGCCATCAATGATTCCACCGTTTCCACATACATTTCATCAGGCACACAACAATCAACCGGGCAAACAGCAGCACACTGCGGCTCTTCATGAAAGCCCTGGCACTCGGTGCATTTGTTTGGGGTAATGTAGTAAATGTCTGTACTTACAGGAGCGTTGCGCTGGTCAGCATCCACAACAGAGCCATCAAGTAATGTAAAGCTTCCTTTAACGGTGGTTCCATCGGCCACAGCCCATTCCACGCCACCTTCGTAAATAGCGTTATTCGGACATTCAGGTTCGCAAGCTCCGCAGTTAATGCATTCGTCGGTAATTTTAATAGCCATCTTTGTATTTTTGGGTTATCGTATAAGTACTGCAATTTAATAATAATTAATACCGCTTTCAAAAATTTTTTTGCAGCCGCTGCCATAAATAAGGCATTATACATTTTGTAACTTGCACCTCTACAATTTAAACGGCCCACTTTAAAAAATTGGCATACAAATGAATTTACAAAACAGGATTGATGTTTTACAGGATTTAAAAAACTACATTGCCTCAAACAGCGAAAGCTGGCAAATTGCCAAAAGCAGGGCCGCTGTGCAAAATGGCTGGTTCACTCCTGTCTTTATTGAATTGGCTGTAAATAATATTACCAGCTTGCTGCTTAATAAAGAAAAACTGCAGCAATGGGTGGCGCACTATCATTTAGACGATAATATAAAAGGAAAAAATATTGGCATTGTAATGGCAGGCAATATTCCGCTGGTGGGCTTTCATGATTTTTTATGTGTGTTTATAAGCGGCCACAAACAAACCATTAAACTTTCTGAAAAAGATAATGTGTTACTAAAGCACCTGGTGGAAAAACTGTGCGAATGGAATGAAGCCTGCGCCAGCCAAATTGTATTTGCCGATATGTTGAAGGGTTGCGATGCCTATATTGCCACCGGCAGTAACAACACTGCCCGTTATTTTCAAGAGTATTTTGGCAAATACCCCAATATCATCCGTCGTAACCGCACCTCGGTGGCATTACTAACCGGTAACGAAACTGCTGCCGAACTGGATAAACTGGCAGACGATATACACCTCTATTTTGGTTTGGGCTGCCGCAATGTTACCCAAATTTTTGTGCCCAAAAACTATGATTTTGTACCGCTGCTGCGTGCCTTTGATAAGTACAAATATTTTGAAGACCACAATAAATACAAAAACAATTACGATTATCAACTTTCAATTGCACTGCTCAACAATGAATTCTACATGACCAATGGCAGCATATTGCTTATAGAAAACGACAGTATTTTTAGTGCTATCAGCCAGCTGCATTATAGTTTTTATACTGATGCCGCTGCTGTAAAAAAAGCACTGGCTGCAAACAATGAGGTGCAGTGCATTGTTAATAGTAGTAACATTGCTTTTGGGCAGGCGCAGCAACCCGGTTTATTTGATTACCCAGACGGAGTAGATACCATGGCTTTTTTGTTATCTTTATAACACATCTACGAAAGCCTTCCTAAACAAATGTTAAACATGTCAGTTGGTAAATCTCATTTTGTCAGGCGTTCGTTATTTTGTGTTGTTGGTACAGGAGTTGATAAAAAAAATAGCTGATTAATGAGATATTGACTTTACTAAAAAGAAACATTAAAAACATTAAAAATTAAAGAAGATGAAGCTGAAACAAATTTTATTAACCGCAGCAATTAGCGCCATTACCACTATAGCAGTAGTGTGGGGTTATGGCAAATTTATTAAAGACGATGCGGTGTATGCCGGGCAGCAAAAAGGAGTGGTTCCCTCCAACTACAAGTATGCAGGGTTATTTGATGGTGATACACCGCCCAATACCGCTGTTGATTTTACAGCACCCTCTGCCGCAGCATTGCCTGCGGTGGTGCATATAAAAACAAAAACCAATGCCAAGCAGGTAAACAATAACTTGCCCCGCACTCGCCAGCAAAACCCTTTTAGCGATTTTTTTGGCGATGATGTTTTTGACCAGTTTTTTGGCAACGGCCGTGGTGGCGTGGTACCTGAGCAGAGAGCCAGCGGCAGCGGCGTTATAATTAGTGAAGATGGATATATTGTTACCAACAACCACGTAATTAATGGTGCCGATGAATTAACTGTTACGCTCAACAACAAAAAAACTTATAAAGCTAAAGTGGTGGGCACCGACCCTGCTTACGACTTAGCAGTTATTAAAGTGGATGCAAGCAGCCTGCCATTTTTATTATATGGCAATAGCGACGATTTAAAAATTGGCCAATGGGTATTGGCACTTGGTTATCCGCTTAATTTAGAAACTACGGTTACCGCAGGTATTGTAAGTGCCAAAGCAAGAAGCCTTGGTTTAAACAAAGGTAAAAATGGCGACCCATCAATAGGTGTGGAATCTTTTATACAAACAGATGCGGCAGTAAACCAGGGCAACAGCGGTGGCGCATTGGTAAATACAGATGGTAAACTGGTGGGTATTAACTCCGCCATAGCATCGCCTACAGGTTACTACAGCGGTTACTCTTATGCCATACCGGTTAACATTGTAAAAAAAGTGGTGGACGACCTTATTAAGTTTGGCACGGTGCAGCGTGGTTATTTGGGGCTGCAATTTCAGTCGGCCAGCGATATGGATGAAGAAATGAAAAAAAGAAATGGTATTCCTTTAAATGCCGAAGGCATTTATGCACAGGATGTACCAACTGACGGTGGTGCTTATGCCGCAGGCATACGCAAAGGCGATATTATTAAAAAGGTGGATGGCATTGAAATAAACAGCAGCGCAGAACTGCAGGGCCAGGTAAGTAAATTTAAACCCGGAGATAAAGTGCCTGTTACCTACATACGCAGCGGTAAAGAAAACACCGTTACTGTAACATTAAAAAACAAAGCAGGCAATTTTGATATTGTAAAAGCAGATGGCAGTTTAGAACTGCTTGGTGCCGACCTTGCCACATTAGATAAAAATAAAGCCAAAGAATACGGCGTTACCGGTGGTGTGATAGTAAAGAAAATTACCGCTGGTGCATTAAACGACCAAACCCGTATGAAAGACGGCTTTGTAATTTTAAAAATTAATGACAAGGATGTAAAAACAGTTGATGAATTAAAAGCCGCTGTTGGCAGCAGTAAAACACTTACCATAAGTGGTTTTTACCCTGGCTACGATGGTGTGTATGAATACCCCATTACTTTAGGCGAATAATATTTTACCGCACACAAGCACTTATTAAAAACCCCGGAATTATTTCCGGGGTTTTTTGTTTGATAGCAGGCTGCTGTTTTTAGCAGCGCAAAAGCGTAACAGATTGATATAAAACGTATATTTATGTATTAATATGTGGGATGGTAAAAACTGAAGTTACCGCTTACTATAGCCACATATTGAATACATGAAAAGCTAAAAATAAAATTCGTAAATATAAATGTTGTACGAATTGAGGTTATTTACGAGTTAGCGACAATTATTATAAACACACTACTGCCATACAATTTCGTTTTTGAACTACCACTATACAATTAAGTGGAAATCAAACAAGACAACAAGGCTGAAGTCCTTCGTTTACTTTGCTACAGAGGAAAGTTGATGCTTACAACCCTATTTTGAAGCAGGAATCAACATTTCAATTTTCTTCTCCACAGAGTTATAATATAAGGTCTATTAATTTATATAACTCACAAGGATTTCACAAATTCAATTTGAGCTGCGCCGGAAATAATTATCAAATTAAAGTGTACTCACTTCTATATAATGCACGAGATGAAGACGATGATGATAAAGATACTCTTAAATACATTTTTTCTAAAAGTTGGGCAATATCCTTCTATTGCAGATTTACATATCAGCAAAGTAAAAAATCATGACAAAGTTCTCTATAGAGAAAATTCAGGAAATGACAAGGGCAATAGAACTAGCAGCTAACGTCAGACTATGAAAAAACTATTCTTCTCTTAAAAAATCAGCCGGTATAATTTTGTGTAAGGCTTACAGCTATTCATTTAATCTGTCACTAAAAATAATGGAGTGGTTGTTGGTAAAAAAAATGATGTGCCTATTTAGCCTGTAAATGACTTTTACAAAGCCGTTTTGTAAGGCACAAACTATCTTTCTGTAGTTGGGTTGCAGCCCCTGCGGCAGCCATTGCAGTTCTATATTTCTGCCGCTCTCCTTTTCCAGCCTGCGGCTGCTGCGTATTTTATTTAAGTAGACATACAAATACAATTTTATAAAGACCTGCGATGCATACGGACGCCGGCCTTCGCTTTTGAGCGGCTGCAGCATAAAGCACAGCTTAGTTAAATCAAGCTTGTCTGCTAAAGCGTATATCAGCCCCACTGATTTCTTTGTCTGCTGATGCCTGATCTTCCAACGTACTGAAGTAGCTTTGATACCAGTTGTTGCCTGTTATATATTGCAAAACTTATTTAATGCAAAAAATGTAAGATGTTTTGTGATATTAACATTGTGTGTATATTTGAAGGCTTTTTTCACAATCGCTCTTTAGCTGTTATTTTGGAAGACCCTGAAAATTTATAATGGACACAAACAAAAAAAATTTGACTGACTTTTTTAAGCGGACGATTCCAATTGCTAACAATATAGCGAAAGACATTGCAGATCATTTCGAGAAAGCATCGTTTAAAAAAAACGATTTCCTTTTAAAACAAGGACAAATTTCAAATGACTTTCTTTTTTTAGAAAAAGGTTTTGTTAGAGCATTTACTTTTGACACAGATGGCAACGAAGTAACGACAAACTTTTACAGACCAAACTCTATCGTATTTGAAGTTGCCTCTTATTTTAAAAGGATACCAACAAATGAAAATATTCAGGCTCTGACAGACTGCACAGGTTGGATTGGTAACTATGATAATTTTCAGGTTCTGTTTCATACTATTCCAGAATTTAGAGAGTTCGGCAGAGCTAACTTGGTAAATGGATTTATTGCATTGAAAGAAAGGACACTTGCAATGATTAACTTATCAGCAGAACAACGCTACGAAAATTTAATAACTACAAGACCAGATATTTTTCAAAATGCACCTTTGAAACAAATCGCCTCTTACTTAGGAATAACTGATACTTCGTTAAGCAGAATTAGAAAAGAATTTGCGCAAAAAAATTTTCTTGCCAAATGGTAAGTAGATTTTAATAATTTCAGACCACCTTCGCATTATAATCAAATTCTAAAAACAATGGAACAAGTATCAACTATTTTGGAGGGAATATTCATTGCCACCACTATTATCACGGTTTGGCAATTTTATAGAGCAAGCAATTGCTCAAAGTTTTTTTTACTTATTGCCGTTTTAATCGCTATATCACAGTTTTTTATTGGGAGAACCAATTTTTATGAAAACGGAAATACAATTCCACCAAGGTTTCTTTTACTAATTGCACCAGCCATAGTTTCTATTGTATTACTATTCATAACTAAGCAAGGCAAGTATTTTTTAGACAGCATCAATCTCAAACACCTTTCAATATTACATACAGTACGAATACCTGTTGAAATAGTATTGTATTATCTATTTGTAGCAAAAACAATTCCACAAATAATGACTTTTGAAGGTAGAAACCTTGACATAATTGCAGGTTTGACAGCACCAATTATTTATTACTTTGGTTTCGTAAAAAACAGAATTTCTACAAACCTAATTTTAACTTGGAATATTTTAAGTTTGGGACTTTTGCTAAACATCGTTTTCATAGCAATTTTGTCCACCACAACACCTTTTCAAAAATTTGGTTTCAACCAACCAAACATTGCAATTGCACACTTTCCTTTTAATTGGCTTCCAAGCATAATTGTTCCTCTTGTTTTACTTTCACACTTAACAACAATTAGACAGCTTTTATTGCGAAAAAGAAAAACAACAGCTAACATAAGTGTAAAAAACTAAGCAAAAACGTAAGCTTTTTTATGGTTTAGCTGCGCAATAGTTTGGGTGATACAAGCTGATGTTCGTTATCCTGATAGCTATCCTATCGTGTGGACACATTTCTGTTTATCATCCATCCCTGCATAGCGGCTTTAAAATATTTTATTCCTATCCAAAGCGTTGTTATCCCGG
>JAGVCC010000204.1 GCA_020059395.1 Chitinophagales bacterium
AGGTTTGCAAAACTTAAACGCAGTTTTTTTAAATTGTAATTATACTTATTGCTGAAGCCGTACAGCAATGTGCCAAATAAAGTAGACCCTGCGGCGAGCCCCATCCAGTTTAAAAAAGCAGAGCGGCTGATGCCTTCGCCTGCAACTGAAGCGGCTGTAGTTTTATCTGCAAACAGTTTTACAAATATCCATTGCAGGCCACGGCGTATATCATCAATAAAAAAGAAAAACACGGCTGCAATTTTTGCCAAAAACAAACCAATTACAGTGGCAAATAAATAGGTGCGTACTTTTCTGCCTAAAAAATCCTGCTGGGTATAAACAAACAATAAAAAGCTGATAACAGATATTGCTGTAATGCTCCAGTAAACAGCGTACAAAATCGTTTTAGCTTTTGGGCTTAAACCCTGGCTTACAGATTTTATTGCCTGAAAAACATACGTGTCTAATAAAAGATTGATGCCTATAAAAATAATTACGCCGAGAGGTGTACGCATGAAACAATTGAAATTTGATTTGTGAAGATAGACGAATGAAAAACGGTTATGTTTTAATAAACTGCTAAAACTTTTTATTTCATCCAGCCAATAAACTCATCTAATTGGTTATTGATGGCTTTCAGCGTGCCTTCGTGTGTAAATTTTCCATTTGCATCCATTAACCGGTTTACCTGAGATATGGGCAACTTATTGGGATGCACTGTAATCTTTACATAATTTAAAATATCTGCTAAATGATCCATGCCACGCAAGTTGCCAGCCCTGCCGGTGGAATTGCCCGTAATTAATGCCTGTTTGTTAAACCATATAGTATGCGAACTGCCGGTATCAAAAAGCATTTTAAGCACTCCGGGAAAACTGCCGTTATACTCCGGCACCACAAAAATAAATTGCTTTGTAGGTATTATTGTCTCTGCTTCAATTTTTGCAAAAGCCGCATCATTCACCATCATATTAACACCTTCAAGCGAAAACAAGCCTGCTTCCACTCCTTTTTGCTTTAATATATGCTGGTATTCTTTTGCCACTTTAAGGGTATTGCTGCCATTGCGATTGGTTCCCGAAACTATTGTTATCATAAAGATTTTACTATGTTTATAAGTAAAACAAAGATGTGGGACGATTGTTGCCCAATATTATGCCGATTGGTTATTTTTGCCAAACTGGCACAAACTTAAACTATGCAGATAACATATTACGGTCATTCATGTTTTTTAGCGGAAGCAGGTGGTAAAAAACTGCTTTTCGACCCATTTATTTCCCCAAACGAGCTGGCAAAGCAAATAGATATTAATAACATTGAAGCTGACTATATTTTATTAAGCCATGGCCACGCAGACCATGTGGCTGATGCAGCAACCATTGCCAAAAGAACCGGAGCTACCATTATTGCTGCATACGAAGTGGCTATGTGGTTTGCCGCAAAGGGTATTGAAAAATATCACCCTATGAATACGGGTGGCAAATGGAATTTTGATTTTGGAACGGTTAAGTGTGTAAATGCCGCCCACTCATCCAGTCTGCCCGATGGCAGCTATGGTGGCAACCCAATGGGTTTTGTAATTACAGCTGGTACCGAAAGTTTTTATTACAGCGGAGATACAGCACTTACATTAGACATGCAACTGGTGCCTTTATACAAAGATGTATCGTTTGCAGTGCTACCCATTGGAGATAATTTTACTATGGATGTGGCAGATGCTGTTGAAGCCGCAAAAATGATTAAATGCAATAAAGTGCTGGGTGTGCATTACGACACATTCGGTTTTATAAAAATTGATAAAGCAGCCGCTATTGCAGCATTTGCTAAAAATAACATTACTTTACTGCTACCAGAAATTGGAGAAACAATCAACTTGTAAATTTTATCTGAAGAAAAACATGGCAAGAATAATAGGCGTAGCCAATCAAAAAGGCGGGGTGGGAAAAACAACTACAGCAATAAATCTGGCTGCCAGTTTTGCCGTGCTGGAATATAAAACACTTTTGGTAGACGCCGACCCACAGGCCAACAGCACCACCGGTACCGGTTTCGATTTACATAATATTACACAAAGCCTGTACGATTGTATGGTGAATGAGGCAAAGGCAAAAGACGTAATTCTTAAATCGGAAATACCTTATCTGGATGTAATGCCCAGCCATATAGATTTAGTAGGTGCAGAAATTGAAATGATTAATTACCCCAATAGGGAAAGTGTGCTTAAAAATATTTTAGCACCAATTAGAGATGAGTATGATTTTATTGTAATTGACTGCTCCCCCTCTTTAGGTTTAATAACAGTAAATGCATTAACTGCTGCAGACAGTGTGGCCGTGCCGGTGCAAACAGAATTTTTTGCGCTGGAAGGTTTGGGTAAATTATTAAACACCATTAAAATTGTACAAAACCGCTTAAATCCCGAATTAAAAATAGAAGGCATTTTAATGACGATGTACGACGGCCGCCTGCGCCTTTGCAACCAGGTGGTGAGTGAAGTACGCCGCCATTTTGATGAACTGGTGTTCAGCAGTATTATACACCGTAACACCAGGCTAAGCGAAGCACCCAGCTTTGGCAAACCGGTAATTTTATATGATGCGGACAGTAAAGGCTCCATCAACTATTTAAACCTTGCTAAAGAGATATTGCAAAAAAACAATCTTACCAAAATAAAAGAAGAAGACAGAATACTGGAATAGTTTGTAGTTAGTTGTTTATAGTTTATTGTTAAATGCATTTTGCATAAAACTGTAATCAACCACAAACTGCAAACCATAAACAACAAACTTACATGACTCCTCCCAATAAAAAAGACGCACTAGGCAAAGGCATACGCAGCCTGCTGCAAAATATTGATGCCGATTTAAAAAGTACAGCCGGTAATTTAAAAAGCGAAGTGGTGGAACAAACCACGGGCATACTACGTATACCGCTTGAGCAAATTGAGGTAAACCCCAAACAGCCGCGGCATGATTTTGATGAAGAAGCATTGAGCGAACTGGCTGCTTCGGTAAAAATGCATGATATTATTCAGCCGCTTACCGTAAGTAAGTTACCCACAGGCAAATACCGTTTAATTGCTGGTGAACGCCGTTTTCGTGCCAGTAAAATTGCAGGTTTAAAAGATGTACCGGTTTACATTCGCCAGGCTAATGATGTGCAGCTGCTGGAACTTTCTTTATTAGAAAATTTACAGCGTGAAAATTTAAACGCCATAGAAATTGCCTTAAGCTACAAGCGCCTGATGGATGAGCTGGATTACACACAGGAGCAGGTGGCAGAAAGAATGGGCAAAGACAGAAGCACAGTAACCAATTATATTCGTTTACTAAAACTGCCACCCGATATTCAGATAGCGGTACGCAGTGGCGCATTAACCATGGGCCATGCACGTGCATTAATAAATGTTGATGTAATAGATAAGCAGCTGTTTATTTTTAATGAAATAAAAAAGAAAGGTTTATCCGTAAGGCAAACAGAAGATTTGGTACGCAACATATACGTACCTACGGTTGCTGTTAAAAATACGGTAAAAGCAGGGTTGCCACCAGAGTTTAAAAAGATTGAAGATAATTTAGCATCTGCATACAGCACTAAAGTAAAGCTGGCACACAATAAAAAAGGTTATGGTGCTATTACGTTCGAATATTTTTCGCTTAGCGAATTAAACGGATTATTGGAAAAGCTGAATATTAAAGTAAGCTGAGAATTTTGCAAGGCATGAAGTACGGCATTTTTATAATTTTTTTCTTTTTATTTTTTCCGGCAATTGTATTTAGCCAGAAAGATACGGCTGTAATAAAACCTGCCGCAGCAAAAGCTAAAAAAGAAAAAGTAAAAATCAATATTTTTCATGTTGACACATCTAAACCTTACTCGCCTAAATATGCTGTAGTACGCTCTGCGGTATTACCCGGTTGGGGTCAAATAACCAATAAAAAATACTGGAAACTACCATTTGTTTATGGTGCTTTGGGTACCACTGGTTATATTTTTTTTAGAAACATAAAGCAGTTTAATGAGGCAAATGCAGCGTTTAAAAATGCCAGTGACGGAGATGATTCTAATAATTATTTGATACCTGAACCTTACTACAGTGTACGCAGCCGGCCCGATGTTATAAAAAGCTTTAGAAATGAAGTAAGACAAAATGTAGATTATTCTGTTTTGTTTTTTATTGCTTTTTGGGGGTTGAATGTAGTGGATGCCGCAGTAGATGCTCACTTAAAAACTTTTGATGTAAGTGATGATTTAACATTGCAAATTAAACCCGGTTACAGCCCTATGGCAAATACCAATGGTGTAAGCCTGGTATTGAATATTGGAAAAAATATTTCGAAAAAATACACAACTGCACACAAGCACCTTATAAAATGAAAATTGCATTAATTGGGTACGGAAAAATGGGCAAAGCCATTGAGGCAATTGCTATAGAAAGAGGGCATACTGCACCATTAAAAATTGATATTACAAATATTGAAGCATTTACTGCAGCCAACCTGCAGCAATGTGATGTGGCTATTGAATTTACCAGTCCGCACAGTGCTGTAGAAAACATCAGCAAATGTTTAGATGCAGGCATACCCGTTATAAGCGGCAGTACCGGCTGGCTGGCAGAGTGGGATACCATTAAAAATAAATGCGAAGCACTGAACGGTTCTTTAATTTACGCAAGCAACTTCAGTGTGGGTGTAAACATATTTTTTGAGCTGAATAAAAAGCTGGCACGGCTCATGCAAAATCAGCCATCGTACCATGTAAGCATGGAAGAAATACATCACACACAAAAGAAAGATGCGCCAAGCGGCACCGCCATTACACTGGCAGAACAGGTAATGGAGTTTATTCCAGCAAAAAACAAATGGGTAAATGATGATACCACTGTTGCTAACGAACTTTCTATTGTAAGTAAAAGAATTGACCCTGCACCCGGTACACATTCCATTAAGTACAGTTCTGTTATTGATGATATTGAAATTATACACACGGCACACAGCCGTACTGGTTTTGCCACCGGTGCTGTACTTGCCGC
>JAGVCC010000174.1 GCA_020059395.1 Chitinophagales bacterium
ATACTGTGGCGCAAGCGATTTGTTGTACGGGTACCGCTGTTGGTAGTACCAATCCCTTTTACCGTTTGGTCTAGATATCGGGCCGTAATACCCACTTTAGCCTTATCAGACACTTTATGATCCAGCTTAAAGTTTAATAAATTTCTGTTGAAACCAGATTCAAGCTGAATACCATCTTCTCTGTTGGCTGTAACGCTGAGGTTGAAAGTGGTGGCCTGGTTACCGCCGTTTACAGACAAATTGTGATTTTGAAATTTAGCGTTGCGGCCAAATACTTCATCTTGCCAATTAATTGGCGCAACATTTTTATAATTGGTTAAAGTATCCCATGTTCGGCCGTATGCAGCACTGTCTGCAGCCCCACGGTTACGCTCCCATTGCCACACAACAAAATCGTAAGGGCTTAACACATCCATTTTTTTAGGCAGTTGCCTTAAACCAAAACCACCATTGTATGCCACTTGTGTTTTGCCTGGGCGGCCAACTTTAGTGGTAATTATAACAACCCCATTAGCAGCCCTTGCACCATAAATAGCAGTTGTTGATGCGTCTTTTAAAACATCAATAGATGCAATATCCTGCGGAGAAATTACGGAAAGGGCATTTTCCACCTGTACTCCATCAACAATATACATGGGCGAATTATCTTGTGTAATTGAACCGCCGCCTCTTACACGTATTAAAATATCAGCACCGGGTGCGCCTTCTGTAGCAATTGCCTGCACACCGGCCAAGCGGCCCTGCAGCGCTTCTGCAGCCGAGGATAGCGGTATATCTTTTATTTGCTTGGCACTTACAGAAGAAACTGTACCAGTTAAGTCCTTTCTCCTTACAGTAGCATACCCAACCACCACCACATCTTCCTGTGTAATTGCTTCTTTTACCAATTGTACCGTACCGGCATCGGTACCGCTAACGCTAACTACTTTACTGCCATAACCAACAGAAGAAATAATTAAATCAACTGCTTTTGCAGCATTTACTGTAATTGAAAATTTACCGTCTTTATCGGTTTGCACTCCTTTTTTAAGTCCTTTGGACAAAACCGAAGCACCTGTAACGGGGGCGCCATTTTCATCGGTTACCTTACCTGTAATAGTTCTGTTTTGCGCCAGTAAGGAAAAAGGAATAAAAAACAGGCATGCAACCAGAATGGAGAGTTTAGTCATATAGCAGTGTTTGTTTAAGAATTATACATGTAGCATTCAGCCGAAGAAATTATGGGCCGTTTGCAGCATCAATCAATAACCAATTTTAGGACATTTTTAAATCTCTATTGTTGCATTATACTCACTATTTTTATGCAATCGTTCCCGATAACGATACCACATTATTTTTTGCGGTAAAAAAAGTGTAACTTGAAAAAAAACGGTTTCTTGCAGCCGGTAAATACTGCTTATGAAATTTGAACCGGTAACGATAAAGGATATTGGAAAGGCGTTGGGATTATCTACTTCTACAGTAAGCCGTGCATTGCGTGGCAGTTATGAAATAAGTGCCGAAACAAAAAAGCTGGTGCTGGAGTATGCAGAAAAAATCAACTACCGCCCCAACCCCATTGCATTAAGTTTAAAGGAACGGCGCAACCACTCCATTGGCATTATTGTTTGCGAAATTGCCAACAACTTTTTTTCACAGGCTATTAACGGTATTGAATCTATTGCTTATAACCGGGGTTATCATGTTATCATTTCGCAAAGCCACGAAAGCTACGAAAGAGAAACTGTTATAGTTGATCACCTTGCCTCCCGTTCGGTTGACGGGCTGCTGGTATCATTAAGCAGCGGCACAAAAGATTATACCCATTTAAAACAATTGTATGAAAAAGGCCTGCCAATTGTTTTTTTTGACCGCATTACAAGCGAAATAAACACCCACAAAGTAATTGCAGATAATTTTAAGGGTGCTTTTGATGCTACGGAGCACTTAATTAAAAACGGTTTTAAACGTATTGGCCATATTACGAGTGCGCCGTACCTGTCTATATCAATAGAAAGGCTGGAAGGTTATAAAGAAGCACTGAAGAAAAATAATATTGAGTACGATGAAAAACTAGTGCAGTTTTGCGACAACGGCGGTATGAATTATGATGAAGTGGAAGAAGCACTGAAAAAAATATTTAAGCTGAAAACAAAAACAGATGCACTGTTTACTGCCGGCGACCGTATTACCACTACCACCATGCAGGCGCTGCAAAAGCTGAATAAAAAAATACCTGATGATGTTGGCATAATAGGTTTTACCAATACCATGGTGGGAGAAATATTCAGCCCGCCGCTTTCTGTAGTACGCCAGCCCGCTTTTGAAATTGGCCAGGTGGCTACAGAACTTTTAATAAGTATGATAGAAAGTAAAAGACCCGTTACAGAGTTTGAAACAAAAGCACTGCAAACGGAATTAATTGTACGGGAATCTTCCGTTAAGAAATCATAAACCTGCAAATGAAATTTCAGTTTTGGTCCGTAGGTAAAGTACATGAAAGTTATGTAAAAGAAGGTGTGGAAATATTTACCAAACGCATTGGGCATTATTACCCTGCCAACTGGCAAATAATTGCCACACCAAAAAATGCAGCAACATTAAACAGCGATGATTTAAAAAAGAAAGAAGGCGAAGCTATTTTAAACCTTTTGCAAAAAGATGATTTTTTAGTGCTGCTGGAAGAAAGAGGCAAAAACATCAGCAGCGAACAGCTGGCAGCACACATACAGCAGCAGGCAAACAACAGCTGCAAAAAAATGATATTTTTAATTGGCGGTGCTTATGGTGTAAGTGATGCGGTAATGCAACGGGCCAACTTTAAATGGAGTTTATCACAATTGGTTTTTCCGCACCAGTTGGTACGCTTAATTTTGGCAGAGCAGGTGTACAGGGCATGTACCATTAATAAAAACGAAAAATATCATCATAGTTAAACACATAATTTTCAAATGAACGAATTTTCATTATTCCCTGTAACATTTATTATAATTGGCCTTACAGTAGCCGTTTCGCTGATTGCTTTTAATGACAACGAAATAAAAAACAAAGCACTTTTTTACCCCTACTACATGAAGGAGCCAAAAGAGTATTACCGTTTTATAAGCCATGGGTTAATACATGCCGACTATATGCACCTGTTCTTCAACATGTACACGCTATATTCATTTGGTCAAATGGCAGAAACTTATATTTTCTCCAGAACAGAGTATGTTATTTTTTACATCACTGCCATTATTGCTTCTTCGATTTTTGATTTTCTGAAAAATAGAAATAACCGCAACTACGCAGCATTGGGTGCATCGGGAGCGGTTTCTGCGGTTATATTTGCCGTTATTATTTTATCTCCATGGACAGGTAAAATTTTCTTTATGCCTCCTGTAATATTTGCAGTAGCATACCTTGCATATTGTGCGTATATGGATAAAAGAGGTGGAGATAATATTGGCCATAGCGCACATTTATGGGGCGGCTTATATGGGGTTGCTTTTATTGCAATTGTCAAA
>JAGVCC010000403.1 GCA_020059395.1 Chitinophagales bacterium
CTTGTATTTATTTAGTTTTAATACCCGGGGTTTTGTTTCAATTTGCCCTGGTATGCCGCAATAGTTCCTAAATCGTATGGCAATAACTCACTTTTGCCCGGTGTAAAAAAGAAAGCCATTGCCTGCCACAAAGGTTTATTACCCGTACCATCTACTGCAAGCACATTTGCAGTAAGGTGCTGCCCCCAGTCTACCCTTGTCCACCCGGTAGTTGGAGAAGGTACTTGTGTAGGCCTCCAGAATGGCTGTGCAGTTAATGCAGTATTAGCACCTGCAAAATATTGAATTTCTTCGCCCACGTTTTTCCAATAAATATATTGCGGTACATTGTTGTATGGGGCTACCCTGTCTCTTATAGCAATTATTTTTGCTCTTGCATCTGCAATTTTTGCTCCCAGCAAATTCCAGCGCAGCAAATCATATTTGCGTATGCCTTCATGGCCAAACTCTAAAAAACGTTCGTTTGTAATGGCTGTAAAAAAACTGTCTTTGGTAGAAGGTGTAATTCCGATAAGAGTGGTATTACCCCTGAAAGCTCTTTTTCTTACTTCTTCAAAAGCATCTTTTGCCTGTTGTGTTGGCCCGTTATTAATTTCGTTTACAGCTTCTGCAAACATTAGTAATACATCACTAAAGCGTATCACACTCCAGTTATAACCTACGTTTAAAACCGTTCCTGGCAACAATGGCACCCGCCAGTCTCTGCGGTACTTACCGGTGTTTAATTCACCAAGCCTGCGCTGGCTTTTTATATTACTTGCAGAATTTACCTGATAGTGCGTAAGCGTTACATCTCTTCTTGTATCTACAGAATCAAATGCATAATAATAGTTGGGCAGCATTTGAATACCACCACCACCAGCACCATATCTTGATGCATTATTTAAATTAGGCCCGTCATAATTGCCCATACGGCTGTCGCTGTTTCCATTACCACCACCGGCACCTACTTCAAATAATATTTCTGCTTGTGGATCATAAGCAAACGATGTTACATTACGCCATACGTTTTCAAAATTAGGATTTAGTGTGTGTTCGCCTCTGTTGTTCATCAGCTCTTCACATTCTGCCTTGGCTATATTGTAGTAAGTAAGATAATCGCTGCGGCGCTCCATTGTACCCAGGCCTGTTCCCGAAGAATTGGGCCGTAAAGAATAACCACCACGGAACAATGCAATTCTTGCACGCAATGCCATTACAGCTCCTTTTGTTATGCGCTCATTTCTTGCGCCTGCAGCAGTACGCCAGGGCACCAGTGTTTTGGCTAAAGCAAGGTCAGCTAAAATTTTATCGTAAGTACTGTCCCGGTTTGTGGCGGGTAAAAACAAATCTGTTTGTTTGTAAGATGGTATCATTGGCGCAGGCACATCTCCCCAGTTGCGTATCAGTTCAAATAAATATTGTGCCCGTAAAGTAAGTGCTTCGCCATGTAAACGTTTTACAAGTGCTTGCTCAGCTGCTGTGCCGCCTGTATATTCCTTCATAAGCGGTATTTGCTCAATACAAAGGTTGGCTTTTTCCAAACCACGGTATAGCTGGCGAAAAGGGTTTGCAATTTCTGCATTGGATAACAGTAGCTGATACCTGCCCACTCCCCGGCGGCCATTGTCAATACCACCGCTTACAATGCCTTCATCAGTATCATACGGGTAATACATACTTATACGAATACCGTAGCCATTATCCCCCTGCAGTTCATCATACACACCAATAAGTGCGGTAGTCGCATTTGATACATCAGAAAAAGCTTGGGCCACATTAAATTGCGATACAGGTTCTACTTCTGTAAATTTTTTACACCCGGCTGCAGTAATTATTAAAAGAGCAGCGCTCCATTGAAATATTTTATTTTTCATACAACAATCAATTTAATTTTTAGAAAGTAACGTTTAAACCAAATACCCATGTTCTTGACCGTGGATAAGCTGCAAAATCAACACCCGGTGTTAACGGGTCGCTTCTTCTGGCAGTAACATCCGGGTCGTAACCGGTATAATTGGTTATTGTTGCAAGGTTGTTTACTGTTGCATACACCCTGAAGCTGCTTATTTTAGCTTTTGCAGTAAGCAGTTTAGGCAATGTGTAACCTACTGTAAGGTTATTAAAACGCAGGTAAGAACCATCTTCAATAGCCCATGAGTGCAACCACCAGCGTTGAGAACGTACAGGTGTCCAAATTTTGGCATTGGTATTTAAAGCAGCCAGTTCTGTTGGGTCTGTTACAACCTGTCCGTTTGCATTAATATTTGTCCAGCGGTCTTTCATTATGTTCAGCATGTTAATGTTAGAAAAAGAGCCGTCTGTCCATTCAACCTTGTTGGCATTATAGATATCATTACCCACAACAAAGTTTACAAACACACTCATGTCAAAATTTTTGTAGCTGAACTGGTTGTTCCATCCACCGGTAAATTTAGGATTAGCATCGCCAATTACAGTACGGTCGTAGTCGGCAGAAATAACACCATCGGGTACACCGTTGGGGCCGCTAATATCTTTCCATTTTAACACACCTGGTTGTGGGTTACCATTAATAGTTATCGAAGGCACACCCGCTTTTAAAGTATAAACACCACCGCTGTAGTTAAAGTCTTCAATTTTATAAAAGCCATCTGTTACGAAGCCATACATCTGCCCAACAGGCTGGCCCACTTTTACTAAATAATCTGCAATACCATCGCTGCCCTGCCAGCCAGAGTTTCTTTGCAGTTCGCTAACACCACCTAACCCCTCTACCCGATTTTTGTTAAAAGAAATATTGAAGTTTGATGTCCAGTTAAAGTTTTTATTTGCAACCGGTGTGGCATTAATTTGAAACTCCACACCACGGTTTGAAGTAGAGCCTATGTTTTGAATTTGACTGGTGTAACCTGTTGTTGGAGGAATGGCAACATCCAGCAAAAGATCTTTAGCAGTATTTTTATACACATCAACGGTAAACTGTACTCTGTTTTTAAACATTGATAAGTCTAAACCAAAATTACGTGTAGTGGTTTGCTCCCATTTTAAATTGGGGTTAGCCAAAGCAGTTGGTGCAAAGCCTGGCAATATAGAGTGGTTAATGGCATATTGCCCGGTTACGCCATATAACTGCATAAACAATAAATCACCAATGCGGTTATTACCTACCGATCCAAAACCAAACCTTACTTTACCGTCATCAAGCCATTTTAAATTCTCGGCAAATTTTTCTTTGCTAAAACGCCATGCTACCGAACCTGAAGGGAAAACAAGGCTGCCATTAATGGGAGAAAATTTTGAAGACCTGTCTGACCGTAAATTAAATGTGGCAAGATATTTATCATCATACCCGTAATTTAATCTTCCAAAAAATGAAGCAATACGGTTTGGTGGGTTAATTAAAGAAAACGGCAGCGGCTGTGCAGAGCCTGTTGGCGCTGCACCTAAGCCCATATTTGCCAGTGCTTTTTCAGCAGAAATATCTGCAGGGAAATAATTGGTTTGAAACAAGGTATTACTTACTCTTTGATCTATTATTTCCTGACCAACCAGCACAGAAATATCATGCTTGTTTTTAAAATTATTTACACTGTATTGTAAGGTATTTGAATTGGTGATTTGACGGTTATACTGGTGACCGATAGATGCGACCGGCAACGAGGCAGCATTACGGGCTGTACCTGTTATTTTACTGAAGAATAACCGCTGCTCTGTATTTACGTTATCAAAACCCAACGTAGAACGAAATACCAGATTTTTTAAAATGTTGTAATTAAAATAACCACTTAAATATGTTCCTTTTGTCAGCTGCCTGCGGTACTCAGACCGTGCCAAAATAATTGGATTGGTTTGCCCTGCAGAGGCTAAAAAATAAGCTTCGTCAAAATCATCAATACCGCCGGTAGCCGTTGGCAGTTCAAACGGCCTGTATGTGATACTGTGGCGCAAGCGATTTGTTGTACGGGTACCGCTGTTGGTAGTACCAATCCCTTTTACCGTTTGGTCTAGATATCGGGCCGTAATACCCACTTTA
>JAGVCC010000454.1 GCA_020059395.1 Chitinophagales bacterium
CGGCAGAAAAATAACGGCTGTCTTTTGAAGTGTCGTTTACCAATACATAATGGCCACTTGCTGCTGCCGCACCTACAATGCCTTTGCCTTTTGGTATATTGTAACCATCTTTATTTTGCACAATCTGCATATCGCCTTTTAAACCATACCCGGCACGCTGTACCAAAATTGTTTTGTCATTATTCCACAAATAAATCATGCACTCTTCAAAACCCAGTTTACCAATAAGATTTTTTGCCACATCCCAAAGCAGCTCATCAGTATTGGTATGCTGGTGTATAGTACTTGTAAAAAATCCGGTTACCTGTTCTGTTTCTAATTGATGCTTGTATGTTTCAGCTTTTAGTTTATGTAATTCGGTATTTGCTTTTTCTTTTGTTTTAATTGTTTTCTCTCTTTTTTTAAGCCATGTAAATAAAAGCACCACAGCAAGCACCACTGCTAACATTCTAAACCACCATGTTTTGTAAACTGGTGGCGGAATGTAAATTTTTATGTTGTTTTCTGCAGTAATCCAATTTTTATTATCGGCACTGGCTCTTAATATAAAAGTATAATGTCCCGGGGAAAGCGAATTGTATCTTACTGAATTTTGATTAGTAACCTCTATCCAGTCTTTATCCTGTCCTTCCAGTTTATACTGATAAAAATTCCACACCTGAGGCAAAAAGCCAGTAGTGTTGAAGTAAAAGGTAATATTATTATCCCCTTTGCTTAATGTAAGCTGTTCGTTTGCTGTAATATCCTGCTTTAGTTTAGCGGTTTCTACTCTGGTAATATATGCCTGTAAAACAGTTTTATTTTTATATAAATCTTCCGGATAAAAAAATTCAATACCTTTTTCCGTGCCCCAAAAAAGTTCACCATCATCAGCAGCAAAATAAGCCCATGCTCTTATTTCTTCCACACTAAGGCCATAACTCTGGTCAAAGTATTTTAATGTTGAGTCTGCCGGATTATAGCAACCAATGCCATTTGCATTACCCATCCACATTCTGTTTTGCTTATCTCTCATTAATATATTCACCCGGTTGTTTACAAGCCCCTGCCCGGTTGTAATTCTTTTTATTCTTCCGGTTTTATATAATATCTGCATACCCCTGTCTGTACCAACGTATATATTACCAGCTTTGTCCTTTTCAATTGCATACACCCGGTTACTTATAAATCCGGTTTCTGCTGTAAAATGCTGCATGGTGCTGGTGGCGGTATCATATTTCCATAAACCTTTTCCACTGGTGGCTACCCAAATGTAGCCGGGGTCATCAAAAAAAATATCAATGCAGGTGGCATCTTTTATTTTGTTAAAAGCTGTTGTACTCAGGTTATCTATTTCAAAAGTAACAGGATTAATACGCCTTATTCCGCCATTTTGTGTGCCAATCCATACCCAGCCATCTTTACCATTTGTTATGTATTCGGCCCATATTGCCATCAGTCCGTTTTTTGTAACGGTATCTACTGCAAAGCGTTTCAGTAATTTTTCATTTTTATCAAGCACCACTATTCCTTTGGTAGAAGTAAGAAACCAAAGCCTGCCCAGCCTGTCGTTAGCAAGTATAGTTGCACCTTCCTCATTTATAACCGGTTTGCCATCTATAACAGCATAGTTAACAAAAGTGGTTTTGTTTGTAAAACGGTTCCACCGCAGCAGATTGGTGCTGGCACCTATATAATATTCTTCATTGTTTTTTTGAACAATACTATTTATATAACCATCGTAACTGTTACCAGCATTATCAGAAAAAAATTTCTTTTGTCCAATTACAGCGCCATATTTAAAATAACTCACACCATTGTACCGAGAGCCAAAAAATACCCATCCATCAGATGTAGTATGCAGTGAAACCGGCCTGTTTGTGGGCGGTGATGAAAAATCTCCGGGACGGTGAAGGTATTGCATGAGCTTTTTTTGTGCGGTGTTTAAGATGTAAATACCATCCCGGTAAGTGGCTATTAATAAATTATCGTTATTAAGTGGTTTAACAGAATGTACCCGTGGGCCTATTGGTTTTCCATGCTGATCTTTTATATCACTAAAGGGATAGTTAATGTTTTGAGTTGAAAGCTGTAAAGATTCAAGCAGTTTTAAGTTTCTGTCATACATCAGCAGTTCACCCGGCTTCCACTGATGTAAAACCCATTTGTTGGCAATATTATATCTGGCTTCAATTTTATTTTCACTAAAATTAATAATATGGATATCCTGCCGCCGTGTAAGTGCAAAGCGGTTTTCGTCCAGTTTTTCCAATTGTACAAATGCTGTGGAGGCTAGTGTGTCTATACCGGCAATGGGTAAAAATAAAAAATCATTTTGTGTAAGTGAATCCTGTTGTATTGTTTTCTGGCCGCCACTGTACACAAAAAAACCGCTTTTAGTATATAGTACAGTGCCATGCTTTTTTGTATTAATTACTCTGCGTATTTCTGCAACTTTGTTATTTTTTTGTATCAGCACTTTGTGAAACCGGCGGTTTTCATCAATAACCACAGCTGCACCATCATCGCATAGCACCCAAATGCGGTTTTGTTCATCACACAAAAGGCCTAATATATTATCGTTGGCAAGCTGCGGATAATTCCGGCTTAAGTAATGAGTAACTGTTTTTCCGTTAAAACGGTTTAAGCCTTCAATAGTACCAATCCATAAATTGTTATTCTTGTCGGTGCAAAGTGTATTTATTGAGTTGGCCGACAGCCCCTGTTCTTTAGCAAGCTGATAAAAAATAAGATTATCTGGCCGGGATATTTGTTGTGCAGCAATTACATGTGCCTGCAATAAAAAAAATATGCAGCTGAATATTTTTAAAATTAATGTAGCGCCTGGCATGAAATAAAAATACCTAAAAAGCAGGGTAACTGCTTAATATATTTTGATTTAGTTTTTCTTTTATAATTGAAGCATAAAATGTTTTTTATAGAATTTTTATTCGGCCATTATACCCTTAATGGTTTTTGTACTTTGTTTTTGAACAGCGGTGGGCACACCGCCGCCACAGGGGCCAATAGCAGCTTTTATAACGTTGCCCCCAGTACCTTTTGCTGTAAAACCAGGACTAAGGGTTACACTGTTTCCTCCTTTGTAAAACACATTAGCACCTGTGCCGGAGTGGGTAGCTGTAGATGTAATGGTTTGCCCTGCCTGAAAATAATAAGGCATATGTGGTGATGCATTTGCTGTGTTAATAGTTAAGGTAGATAAACAGTTGTTGTATATGCTTGTTTCCCAAATACCACGGCCATAAGTACCTGCACGCAGTAAGCCTGCAGCATCATGTATCTCTAAGTCGGTAACTTCCACCACCGGCAGGTTATTGCTAAAAGGCACCCAGTCGCCAAGCGTATTGTTGCGGTAAAACACCCCAATATCCGTACCTATGTAAATGCCATTGTTATTGCCGCTGCTGTTATCATACACAATGCAATTAACTGGTACATTGGGTAATGAGCCTGTTATGTTATTCCATGTGCTGCCACCATCATCAGAATATTTTACTTTAAGGGTATCAACATATCCACCATAGGTTATCCAAATGCGGTTGGGGTTGTTATGAACAAAAGCTAAATCGGTTATTTTACGATCGCCTAAAACGTTGGACTGGTTAATTATCTGATCTGAATTTAATCCGCCGTCAGTACTTTTTCTTACAACGTTTGTTGAATTTTCAAAACCAAAACTATTGTCACCCCAAAAAACATACCCCGGATTGGTACGTGATGTTTTTACAAAGGTTTTTCCTGAACCAGGAATTTCTGTAAAATTATACCCAAAAACCTTAACTACTTTTATTAAGGAGGAATAACCTAAAAAGTAAGAAAGATTATTACCTGATATTTCGGCAAGAGGGGTGCACCACGCAGATTCTACATTAATACCCAGGTTTGATAAGGATTCCTCATTGCATATAAATTCAAATGAAGTCCCTGCATTGGTACTGCGGATGAAATAACCATTTTGTGCACTTGCTACAAAAGTGCTGGTATTGTCGGGGTCAATGAGGCAATCCATACCATCGGAACCTGCTATCATTGTAAAATTGCTGCCGCCAACAATTGAACGCATATTTGTTCCATTATCCTGTGTGCCTCCAATTATTACATTCTCCTGACCGCCTGTTGTGCTTGGATTGGTGCCTATTT
This sequence comes from Chitinophagales bacterium, assembly GCA_020059395.1. GTDB lineage: Bacteria > Bacteroidota > Bacteroidia > Chitinophagales > Chitinophagaceae > Ferruginibacter. Next base: position 4,141 of record JAGVCC010000454.1, read on the forward strand.
TGTAATACTGTGTTATCTGCAAATCCTGATTCAAGTCGGACCAGTTTAAACCATTATCATTGCTGCGGTAAAGCCCCCCGTCGCTGCACATAAAAACAATATTATTATTTAACGGGTGATAAACAATATCATGTATATCTCCATGATAATAACTGGATGCATTTATTGATGGGTCTCCATAAGAATATGTAATGCCTCCATTGCTGCTGCGCCACAATGCTATACCACCGGTTAAAATATTATTGGCATTAGCTGGATTGACTTCCATAGCAAGGTCATAGCTTTCCTGGTCTTCTCCGTCTGTTCCGTTGCTGCTGCGGCCTAAAATATTTGGTGTGGTTGCTCTGTTAGAAAAACTTTCTCCTTCGTCTGTAGACCGGAAAACCCCATGAAACTCACCAAGCTCGTTGGTAGCAGGGCCGCACAGCAAATAAACATAATTACTATTGGCAGCAGTAACTGCAATGGAAGACCGGTTCATGCTCCAATCTCCTGCAGAATTAATCTCTACCCTTTTTTTAAATACTCTGCTGAACGACTGTCCTGCATTAATGGATTTATTAACGATAACTGAATCTATGCTGGAATTTACTTTGCCAGACGCATATACAACAGATGGATTACCAGGCTTAAATTCAATATCATAAAAATCACTACCAGACTCCATGTTAGTCCAGGTACTACCTCCGTTTGTGGTTCTGTATAAACCAGTATTTGTGGCCACAAGTAGTATAGATGAATTGGTGGGATGCATTATTAACTTATAACCAAGTATACCGTCGGTTACAAGCCAATCTAAACCTGTTTTATACCAGGTGTTCCCGCCATCATACGATTTTAGCACACCAGTAGAAGCTTTGCCATACCTGAATTGACCCCTGGCTCCACCAAAATACGAGTCTGCATCTCCAGTGAGTATATAAATAATATTAGGGTTTTCATGATCAACCGCCACTCCGCTAAGGCAGAGGTTGGGTATACCATCGGTATAACAATTCCACGATGCTCCTGCATCGTTAGAAATCCAAAGCCCGCCTGTTGCACTGGCTAAATAGAGTTTATTTACATTAGTGGGGTGAAATGCAATACGGTTAATGCGCCCAATGCCATGATTGGCAGAGCTTACATTTGTAGGACCTATTGAAACCCAATCGCCGGTGTTTGTAAGGCTAGCATTAGCCGATGCAGACCGGTTAACACTACTGCTTTGCAATGCCTGCTGGTTAAGCAACTGGTTATTTACCAATTTGCCACCTTGGCCCAGTCTGGTACTATAATACCACTCCCAGCGTTTAAACTGTTTATAGCCGGAAGCTTTTTTTCCTGCAAGTTTATAGTAGTCATTTGCTTCTTTGCAAATGCTTTTGAAGTTATTTAAACTATCGTTTTGTGCACATACACTAAAACAGTATAACAGCATTAAGCATACAAAAACACTTTTCATAAATACTTTTTAGCGGTTTTATTTATTTTGAACAAGCTGTTTTTTAACCTTGTCCAGTTCTGTTTTTAATTCAAGAATGTATAACGTCAGCTCTTCAATTTTCTCCATCATGCGCTTTTGCATATCACCTAGTTCAATACCATTTTTCTTTACATCGGCGGCAGCAGGTATGTTGGGTAAGTGTTTGTTGGCGGTAATGTATTTTTTTAAATCGTTCAGAGGAAGCAGGCTGTACTTTTTATCAAAAACATAATCTGGCCAGTCCTGGCTAAGCTGTACTTTTACTTCTTCGCTTAATATTTTTCCATCAACAGCAAGCAGGTAACCTGCCGGTATGCTGCTGCCTGCAATAACACCAATGCCTACACCCCCCTGCTCGTTTCCACAAAGAATTACATTGCCGCTGTCGTTTTGCAAAAACAAATCTGCTTTTCGACCATTGTTGCGGCTTAGTAATTCGTTGTTATCAATTACAAGGTTAGCGCCGCTGCTGGCACCATTCATTATGTAGCCATTGCTGGTGGCGCCAAAGCCGGCATCTTGCCCATTAGCTACATGAAGTTTTGTAAGCGGTTCTGCAATACTGATGCCCAGGCCTGCACTTTTAAGAAACATATTAGTGCCACGGCTTATTAAAAGATAATCACTGGCACCGGCATAACCAATGGCAGCACTGGAATTAGGAGCTGCAAATTCATTAAAGAAACTGATGTAGCTTCCATCACTTGTTGTTGCAGCATAAAG
>JAGVCC010000086.1 GCA_020059395.1 Chitinophagales bacterium
AAATGGTGCCTTCAAATATTCCAACACCATTGCAGTGGCACTGCCATCCTTTGCCGGTGCGGTACAGGTGTCTCCAAACCCGGTTAACAATGAATTAAACGCAAACACCACTTCGCCTGCCGATTGCAAAGCTGAGTGGCGTATTATAGACCAGGCCGGACGTGTGATACAAAGAAACAGTGTGTTACTTAAAAAAGGGAACAACCAGCTAACGGTTAATACCAGCAACCTTGCAGGCGGTGTGTATTATCTGCACATAACTGGCAGCGGTATTGATTGTAAAACTAAATTTCAAAAATATTAAACCGTTTAAAAAATCATAAATGAAAAATCCGGAGGGTAATGCCCTCCGGATTTTTTTTAATGCAATCGTAAATTCAATATGCACTACTCTACCTCAAAACTAATACTCACATTAACCCTAAATTCAGTAATAACGCCTTTTTTATCTACCTGAGCACTTTGATTATTTACGTTTACACTTTTAATGTTACGTAAAGATTTTGCAGCATGCTTCACTGCATTTTGAGTAGCATCTTCCCAGCTCTTTTTAGAGTTGGCTAAAATTTCGATTACTTTTAAAATTGCCATAGTTGTATTTTTTTATTAAGATACAACATAACGGTTAAAAGCACCCTGATTTTTTTATTGAAACACCGAATCGGCAATGCCTTTATTAATACTGTATGAGCTGATTGTAATTTCTGCCTTGCCCTTTTTATTTTTTGCTTTGTCTTCTATTTTTTTAGCTTCGCCATCATCAAAGTCAAAGGTTACGCCTTTTGGCAGTTTATAATCTTTTGTATTAAACGAAAAAATTATTTTATCGGGCAGGCCATACTCCATGTATTTGCCGTAAGTCATTTCCAGCTCGTAACTGCCATTTTCACGGGTGGTGGTTTTTGCTTTTTTAATTACAGCGTTTGTTTCATCAATGTATAAAGTACTTAACACTACTTCTGCATTATCATCATCAGGTAATAATTTTACCACACGTACAGCAGTGCCGTTTACTTTATCCATCCCTGCATCCAGCACTGTGTATTTACCGCCACTAACCATATTGTTTAAGTTAATGTTTACAGCGCCTTTTGGTACAAATGAAACCCCTTTATCACTTTTAATTTTAAGTTTGTTTGGTTTTTTAAAATACATTTTAACAGTAGCAATGGGCACTTTTAAAAAGGTAACATTGGTTTTCATTTTGCCAGCTGCTTCGTAATCATTTACTTTTTCCAGCCTGGCTTTTACTTTTTGCACCAGTGCATTTGCATCCTGAGCAACAATGTTGCCCATACTTATAACTGTAATAAATGCAGTGGCTAAACTTTTTTTTATTGTTTTCATAGTTATGATAAAATGTCTTTTCGTTTAAATGCAATTACAGATGCAGATACCAGTATAACAATATGTGCCAGCAAAATAAACAGGCTTTTGCGTATGGCTGCCCAGTTTTCTATGGTGCCTTTTATAGTTTGTCCATCATCGGTGGTGCCAATATAAAAAAAGCCTTTCCATCCTACCAGATACGATGTAAACAAAAATGGTTTTACATTCTTTTCAATTATGGGCACATTAATATTTGAAATAATAGTACATACGAGCACAATACAAACTGTTGCTATTATAGGACCAATAGAGTTTTCTGCAAAAATTGATAAGAACATGGACAGTGCAGCTATTACTGTAAGTGCCACTGTAGCGTAGGCAAAAGCAGCCATATAGCGCCACAACACATCATCTTTTGTAATGAGTAAAATTTGTGCCTCCTCTCCTTTAGTGCGTACTATCAGCATATCATCCACACCAAAAATTATCATGCTTAACAGCAACGCTGTTACTGCCATCCATATTAATAGAAATAAAACAAAGATGGTACTGGCTAAAAACTTTACCAGTATTAATTGTGTACGGCTTACTGGTTTTGATATTAACAACCGCAGTGTACCCATATTGGCTTCGCCAGAAATAGAGTCTGCCGCAATAAGCGCTACCAGTATGGGCACCTGTATCAACAATGTGTTTAAAATAATATAACACATAAAGTAGCCGTTAATAGCCTGCATCTTATCCATTTCAAAAGTATCATTCACATCCTGCAGTATAAACTCCATGTAACTCTGCCCGTCTACCTTAAATGCAAACTGAAAAATAAAAACAATAGCTGCAATGGCAACAAAGGCAATATAGGTACGGGGGCGGCGGCTTATTTTATACAACTCAATTTGCAGCAGTGTGAGCATGGGGTTGTTGTGTTGTGAGTGATAAAAAATAATCTTCTAAAGAGTGGCGGGGCTGTACAGATAAAACACCAATACTCATATCCGTCATATCTTTTATTAAAGCCGGAATAGCTGCTTTATCCATTTGCAGGCGCAATACATTGTTACTTTCCAAAAGCACAGTACTCCAGTTTGACTGCAGCAGTTTTTGCTTTGCATCAGCGTTATTAACTGTATCTACCTGTACAATCGTTTTTGCAGGGTCTAATAATGCTGCCGCATTTCCTTCAACCACCTTCTG
>JAGVCC010000296.1 GCA_020059395.1 Chitinophagales bacterium
CAAATTCCAGCTTTTACGGGCCTGTATTAACTGCCGCCTGAAGTTTTGCTGCACATAAAAGAACCCTGCAATGCTGATAACTAAAACAATTATAATGGCGGCATATGCCCAATTGGTTTGGTTAAACTTTGGGTAAGTAACCGCCACACCCGGAAATTTATAATTGTTAAGCTGACCCGTTATAAAAGCAATAGCGAGTATAAAATAATAAGGGGCGATTACACCCAGCAGGGCAATTACCCACTCAGCCAGCCTGAAGGGCCTTGTAATTGCCAGCCCCGCCACCACCAATATTGCAAACGCAATGGAGGGAAAATAAAAGAAAGTGCCGAGGCCTATTACAATACCTATATTAAACAGGGTGGTTTTGGCGCTGCTGTTATTGTACAGTACGCTCATACGTGCCCATACCCAAATAAACAGGGTATTAATAATAAGGGGCGATGAAAGAGTGTTCCACTCTGTAAACAGCGAGGTTACCAGCAAGTAACTCATACCGGTGAGGTAATTGGGTTTTTGCATCAGCCGCAGTTCGTTTATCATTTTATTAAACGATACTGCCTGTGTATATAAAAGTATAAACGCCGCAATGGCATAAAATGCTGGAAAGGCTGCCCCAAAAGGCTGCACCCATTTAAGCAGGGCTTTATACAAAAACCCGTCTATCAACTGTGGTTGCGGTATTTCCGGATGCAGGAACATAGGCAGCTTAAGCAGCATGCCATACAGCAGCAACAAAAATGTATTGTATGGATTGTTGGCTTTAAATGTACCCGTCACAAATAATTAAGGCTAAAGTAAGTAAATTAAATACTTGGCAAAGGTGATTAATTATTGCAAGCGGCAAAAACAAATTTTACAAATCAATCCTTGCAAAACAAATGTACCCCCTGTAATCGCAAGGGATAATAAATTGGCTGGCGCCTACTTGTTTGCTTAGCCTTGGCATAAAACGATACCCTCTTTCCTGGCTTTTTAAAGTGGGTTTACGGGTAACATTGCCACTGCCGGTAACGCTGTGGTTGGCAATAATCTGGTTACGGTTTTTATCGTCGTTAAATAAAAAATTAATTTCGCCGCCACTGTTAAAGGTGGAAAAGGATAAAAAATTATCATTATCATCATCAAACTGCTCTTTTTGTATCACCCTGCTCCATAGCAGGTTAGCATTTTTATCGTAACTGAGTAGTAAGATATTTGCATAAAAATAACGGGTATTCTGGTTACCAAAACTGTTAAACGGCCTGTAAATACCACTGTAAGGGTTATAATAGTAAAAGGAATTGCCGTAGTTAGGGGCGTAAAAAGGATTATTAAAATTGTCCCACCTGTTAAAGCCGCCAGCATTGCCTGTGCGTTGTGTGCTGTAATCCTCGGCAGTAAGTAAAAAGCCGCCATCTTTTTTAGCAAAAATTTGTCTGATGAAATAATCATCTAACGCAAAGCGCAATTGGCCGCTGCGTTTCGATTCGTCTCTTATCTCATCGCCTATAGGCATAAAAGCATTTACGGCTGCACTGTCTGCAGCTTTATCCCATATCCAGGCAAACATACCATCTATACTGCCACGGTTTTTTTTGTAGTAAAATGAGTTAAGGATATAGCGTTTGTTAAGGTTGTCAATTTTAAGCCGCACTTCATCAATAAAATTTTTTCCAATCTCAATGCTGTGCGTTGAAAATGTATCGCTTGTTAAGGGCTTTATAAAAAAATCGAGTGCGGTACTGCTTTCTCTGTAGGTGCTCCGTACATCTTTAGTAAACACCAGCGTGCCTTCATTGTCAAGCATAAAATTGCTGTAGTTATCACGGCGCTCATCCAGTTCAACTTCCTGCCGGTTGCGTTCCCGTATCATTTTCATATCGCTGTTAAACAGCATGGTTACTAAACTATAGTGGTCATTTTTTTTAGGCATTTTAAACACCATAATTTTCTGCCTGTCTTCGCTGTATATGGTGGTGTAAATTTTATTATCGCTTAAAAAAGCAATTTGTGTAGTGTCTATTTGTATGGGTTCGCCAATTATTTGTGCACTGGCATCCATTTTTGCAGCCATGCAGTACAGGGTATTTCTTTTTTGATACTGGTAAATAGTCCAGAAATAATCGGCATACACTACAAAATCTATATTAAAAGTTTTTTCGGGTACAAAATCAAGCTTTACTGTTTTGGCAATCTTCATATCATCGCCAAACACATTTATTTTATGTTGCCACTTGCGTACGTTTTTATACACCAGCAGGCTACCCTTCATTTTACCAATAATTTCAAAGGTGATGTCACGGTTATCTTCCTGCTCAAAATCGGAGTAGGTAACTTTTTGGCTTAAGGCTGCAACAGACATTGCTGCAACCAAAAAAATAAACAGGGCAAAACGCTTCATAATAATCATCTTTACATTAAAATTACAACTTACGACGCAAAACAAATGCCGTAAGCTGCAGCATAAATTTCTTTTAGCGGCAAACTGCCGCAGGTGCCTATTATAACTATGAGGCCTGTATTTTTTTAGACCTTTACACAGATTATAAACAAGATGTGGCGTTTTTTGTTATTACATAAGCGTTAAAACAAAATAAAAAAAATGCAAACAGTTTTAATTACGGGTGGCACCGGGCTGGTAGGTAAGGCGCTTACACAACTATTGCTGCAAAAAGGCCATAGAGTAATTGTATTAAGTAGAAAGACCGATACCACCGCAACCGGCAGTAACCTGCAATTTGCAAAGTGGGATGTGGCGGCACAGCAAATTGATATAGCCGCCGTGCAGGAGGCTGATTATATAGTACATCTTGCTGGAGCCGGCGTAATGGATAAAAAATGGACCGCCGTTTACAAAAAGGAAATTATTGACAGCCGGGTTAAAAGTGCTGCCTTAATAACAGCCACCCTGAAACAACATAGTAACAAAGTAAAAGCCGTTATTAGCGCCAGCGCCATTGGCTGGTATAAAGAAACTAACACCGTACATA
>JAGVCC010000107.1 GCA_020059395.1 Chitinophagales bacterium
AGTGTTTGCAGCTCCAGTGCAATATGTTCAATTACATGGCCCATCCAGGTGCCTTCATCCACCCGTTCAAAAAATCCGCCACGTGTGCCCACGCTGCAGCGGTGCTCAATCATGGTAGGAAACATTTTTTCCAGCCGCTGCCTGAAACCGGTAACAGCATTGGTGGGCCGCTGCTCCATCTCTTCCAAATCCAGTTTCATTTGAATAAGCTTTGTGCGGCGCACACTCCAGTAATTAGGACCACGTAAAATTTTAATTTCAAGAATTTTCATAAACAGGTTTTTAGTTCGGCCCCACCTATCCTCCCCCAAGGGGAGGAAATTGTAGTAGACCAATTAGTAGATTATGTTTTAGTTTTTTGTTACCACCTTTAGTTTTTCAATTTAGCATAGTTGCGAACTTGTTCTGTTATTTTTTATTCTTTCACTGAAAGAATAAAAAATAATCACTCTTGTACAGTAAATCTTTATTCATCTTTTATCTAAGCGCAAATAATTCTTTGCTTCAATCTTCTCCTTTTCCCTTCCCTCAAGTATTCCTGCAAAGGAATGAACTTAGTTCAAAGATGGGCTTTCAAATTAACACAATCATCTTGGTTTACAAAAAACAAAAAAACCGTAAATTGTATTACTAAAACTAAAAGCATGAGTAACCGCCGTTCATTCATAGGTAAAATAGGGCTGGCTTCAGCAGCTGCTGTTGCAGGTAATATTTTTCAACCAGCATGGAGCCGCAACTTAAAATCTGCACTAAATAATGTTGCAGGTGTTACCCCTGCTGATTTAGCTACCGACGATGAGTTTTGGTATTATGTGCAGCAGTCTTATACCATTTCATCCAACTTTATCAATTTAAATAATGGCGGTGTATCACCAGCACCAAAAGTGGTGGCAGATGCTATGAAGCGGTATTACGATATAAGCAATGAAGCACCCAGCTATTTTATGTGGCGGGTGGTTGATCAGGGCAGGGAACCACTAAGGAAAAATTTAGCACAATTAGCAGGTTGCGATGCAGAAGAAATTGCGATGCAGCGCAATGCCAGCGAAGCTTTGGAAACAGTAATTTTTGGCCTCGATTTAAAAGCGGGTGATGAAGTAGTACTTACAAAGCAAGATTACCCTAACATGATTGCTGCATGGAAACAGCGGGAAAAAAGAGAAGGCATAAAACTGGTTTGGATAAATTTAGAGCTGCCCAGCGAAGATGAAAATTATTTGGTAAAACAATATACTGATGCTTTTACACCCAAAACAAAACTGGTGCAAATAACACACATGATTAACTGGATAGGGCAGAAGCTGCCGGTTAAAAAAATTGCTGATGCTGCTAAGAAAAAAAATATTGAAGTACTGGTAGATGGTGCCCACACTTTTGCACAATTTGAATTTAAAATACCAGAATTGAACTGCGATTACTTTGGCACCAGCCTGCACAAATGGCTGGGTGCGCCTATTGGTACCGGCTTTTTATATGTACGTAAAGAAAAAATAAAAAACGTATGGCCCATGTTTGGTGCACCAGATAAACAGGAGGAAAACATAAGAAAGTTTGAACACCTGGGTACCCGCCCTTTTTATATTGAGCAGGCAACAGATAAAGCCATTGATTTTTTTGACATGATTGGTGCCAAACGAAAAGAAGAACGCCTGCTGTATTTAAAAAACTATTGGATGGAACGGGTGCAAAATATTCCGAAGGTGAAAATTAAAACATCTTTTAAAAAAGAATTTGGTTGTGCTATTGGTTTGGTAAGTGTGGATGGTAAAAAACCTGCGGAACTTGACAGTTATTTATTTACAAACTATAAAGTTCATACCGTAGGTATTGAGTGGGAAAATATAAGCGGCGTACGTATAACACCTAATGTGTACACCAGTACAAAAAATTTAGACAGGCTGGTGGAGGGTATTGAAAAGTTTGTGAAAGGGTAGAAATTAAACACAGGATATGCGTCATATGAGAAATAGTATTCTTTTCGTTTTGCTGATTTGTGTATGCAGCTTCACAAAGCATACACAATCCGGTATATTACAAGCTTCATCGCAGAGGGATTTTAAGTTAACATATTTATCAATTGGCTTCGGTTCAAACATGTTTAAAATGCAACCAGTTTTTAAGATAAATGATTCAAAATTCATTTATACATCTGAGGAAGTATGGAGGCGGCCAAATCAAAAAGAAAGTTTACAAAAAGATACTTTGCTCGCTGGCAATATTAGGGTTTCTTCAATCGACTCGATATTAAATATTATAAAGGATATTTCTGATACCCTTATTTACAAAACAAACGTATCTATTATGAGTGGTGGGATGGATGATATCACTATCTCAAATAATTTAAAAAAAGTAAGATTTCAATTACATAATGCTTCCGATGTTAGGGCTAAAAAAATTGCAGTCATCCTAAATAGTTACATTCCCAGTAATATGGAAAAATTATACCTGTTTGAATGAGCTTTTTCGTTGTTAAGCACTTACGCTCTATAAAATTCTATTTTCCTATTTTTGCACCCAATAACAAAACGTTTTAAATGCAATTTCCAAAAGGAAAATTAATAGCCATTGGTGGCGCAGAAGATAAGGGTACCGATATTGAAGACGTAAACCGTAATAACCTCAATTTTTTTGAACTCGGCATCCTCCGCCGTATTGTAGAAGAAGCAGGCGGCCCCAACAGCCGTATAGAAGTAATTACAACTGCCAGCACCATACCTTACGAAGTAGGCGACAACTACCTGAATGCTTTTGGTAAAATAGGCTGTACTAATATTGGTTTAATGCACATACGCAACCGTGCCGATACCAATAATGCTGATTATTTGCAGCGCATAAAAGAATGTGATGCTGTAATGTTCAGCGGTGGCAACCAGTTAAGGCTAAGCGTAACCGATGGTGGTACCGAGTTTTTATCTATTATCAAACACCGTTATCAGCATGAAGATTTCGTAATTGCAGGCACATCAGCTGGCGCTATGGCCATGAGCCAAACTATGATTTACGAAGGCAATGCTGCCAAAGCACATTTAAAAGGTGAAGTAAAAATGACTACGGGCCTCGGTTTTATTAATGCTGTAATTATAGATAGTCATTTTGAAAAACGTGGCCGCTTTGGAAGGTTGGCACAGGCTGTTGCCTGCAACCCAAGTTGTATAGGTATTGGCTTGGGAGAAGATACCGGTATGTTAATTACCGACGGCAATAAAATGGAAGCTATTGGCAGCGGCTGTGTAATTATTGTTGACGGGCATGATGTAAGCTTTAGCAATATTGCTGATATACCCGATGGTAACCCATACAGCTTAGAAAATTTACGGGTGCATATTTGCGAAAAAGGAAACGGCTACCTGATAAATGAACGTAAGTTTTTACCTGAAGCTGCTGAAGGAGCCGTTATAAAAAAGAGTGTGCATGTAGATTGAAGCTCCAGCTTCAATTTTAAAAATAAACATTGAAACGTAGCTTCAATAACAAATTAAAAAAGCTTGAAGCTGGAGCTTCAAGTTACATATACACCACCTGCTTAGGTTTTGACTGCAGATTTTTGTAAATAAAATACAGGCATACCAACCCTATTAAACTACCGGCAATTAAAGTGCCTTGTGTGCCTAATTGTTCACCCAGCCATGCAAATAATTTTTTGAAAAGGGAACGGCGGCCACTGGTGTTTACTTCTTCGCCGCTTTCAATAATTTGTGCATCCATATAAACAACCCAGGTGCAAAATGCCGTTATACCCAGCCCTATAAGCGATGGGCCAATTGCTTTAAAAACACTTACTTCACTAACCGAAGCTGTCATTTTACGGTGCTTTGAAACTTGTGTTATAAACTGTTCCAGTTCGGCTTCATTTTCAAAAGTAAGTACCAGCTCTTTATCCTTTTCCTTACTTAAGTAATTGATGGTGGCAATACTTCCCTGCTTTTCGGGGTGAGTTATTTTGGTAACATCCAAAACAGATAATTCAAGTCTTTCTTTAAACAATCCCTTTTCATTAAACTTTTCTAAAAACTCATCTTCTGTAGTGTAAGATTTATTTACAAAAAGCAGGCTGTCGCTGGTTAGTAATAAAGTTTTCCAGCCTTTTTCATTGTTTAATTTAAACAGTTGATTCATTATTATGAGTGGTTTTTATATCGGGTAAATGTTTTATTAAAATAAACTGAAACAAATTATTACATTTGTTTGTTTCTTAAATCAGTTTTATGAAAAATATATTATTTGTTTTTATGGCGCTTTTATTTATTGCGGGTACTGGAAAATTTAAAAAGCAAAAAATTATTTTCTTTGGAGATAGTATTACTCAGGCCGGTGTGCAGCCAGGCGGTTATATAAAACGGGTAGACAGTATGTGCAATGCCGAAGGACAAAAAGAAAATTACGAATTTATTGGCGCAGGTATTGGCGGCAATAAAGTGTATGATTTGTATTTGCGTATGGAAGATGATGTGCTGGCAAAAATTCCTGATGTGGTGGTAATTTATGTTGGGGTAAATGATGTATGGCATAAATCCTCATCCGGTACAGGAACGGATGCAGACAAGTTTGCCAAATTTTATCAGGCCATTATTAAAAAACTGAAAGACAAACAAATTAAAGTACTGTTGTGTACACCAGCTGTAATTGGTGAAAAAACAGATTTCAGTAACAGTCAGGATGGTGACCTGAATGAGTACAGTAAAATTATTAGAAGCCTTGCTGAAAAAAATGGGTTAACACTTATTGATTTGCGCAAAAGTTTTATAGAGTACAACCAAAAAAATAATCTGCAAAATAAAGACAGAGGCATATTAACCACCGACCGTGTGCATTTAAATGAAAAAGGCAATCAGTTAGTAGCTGACGAAATGTGGAAAGCGGTTAATGGCAATTAAGAAATTTTTATGAGGTAGTGATTTTTCTTTCCTTTCTGTGCTAATATGTATTGCCCGTGCAGCAGTAGTGTGCTGTCAATTTTAAAGTCAATGGTTTCAACTTTTTTGCGGTTTACACTTATCCCACCTCCCAACACAATTTTTCTTGCATCGCCTTTACTTTTTTCAATGCCTGTTTCAGCAAGAAAAGAAACAATGTCGATTCCGGCAGCTATTTTATCACTGGAAAAAAATATTTCTGTTACTCCTTTCAATCCTTCAATATCTTCCAGGCTAAGCGCTTCGGCAGGCTTATCTTTTTCTGCAAATGCTTTAGCGGTTGCTGTAAGCGCCTCTTGCAAACCATTGGCCCCGTGTACAAATTTTGTTATTTCTTCGGCCAGCCTTTTTTGCAAAATCCTTTTCGCTTCATCAGCAGTATGTTCTGTTATAAGCGTATCAATGGTTTCTTTATCTAAAAAAGTAAAAATTTTTATCCATTGCACGGCATCACTGTCAGATGCGTTTAGCCAAAACTGATAAAAATTATACGGGCTCGTTTTATTTGCATCCAGCCACACATTACCGCTTTCTGTTTTGCCAAATTTGCCACCATCAGCTTTCTTAATTAACGGGCTGGTAAATGCATAAGCTTCACCACCATCTTTACGTCGAATTAATTCGGTGCCGGTAATAATATTTCCCCATTGGTCGCTGCCACCCATTTGCAGTTTGCAGTTTTTGTTTTTGTAAAGCCAGTAAAAATCGTAGCCCTGCATCAGCTGGTAGGCAAATTCGGTATAGCTGATACCAGTTTCACCCTCAATACGTTTTTTTACACTTTCTTTCGCCATCATGTAGTTTACTGTAATGTGCTTGCCGGTATCACGTAAAAAATCAATAAAGCTTATTGTCTTAAACCAATCATAATTATTGGCCATTTCCGCAGCATTAGGTTTCGCAGGGTCAAAGTCTAAAAATTTTTCAAGCTGTGCCTTTACACCCGCAATATTTTTTTGCAAGGTGGCCTCATCCAGTAAATTTCTTTCATCGCTTTTACCGCTGGGGTCGCCAACCATACCAGTGGCACCGCCAACAAGTGCAATGGGTTTATGCCCTGCCCGCTGCAAATGAATTAATAAAATAATTTGTACCATGCTGCCAATATGAAGGCTGTCGGCGGTAGGGTCAAAGCCAATATACCCGGTAGTCATTTCTTTATTTAGCTGTTCTTTGGTACCGGGTTTAATATCCTGCACCATACCACGCCATTGTAATTCCGCCAGTAAATCCTTCATAAAAAACTATTAATAATTGCTTTACGTACTTATATACGCTTAGTTGCGACAAAATTGAGTATAAAAAATGAGAAAACCATTTGCATATAAAAACTTTGACGTTAAAGGCATCTTTTTTCAAGAAAAAAAGGTCAATATCCATTTACTACAGTAATCCAAAAATACATTGTACCCTTTTGCTATATTATATGTAATTTTATTGTTGGGTATTACCACAATTTAACAAGTGTTAATGCGTTATTATAGTTAATATCCTTTTAAAATCAACCATAACCCCTGAAGAAATTATGAGAAGAAGTACCAAAACATTTTTGTTTACCGTGCTGCTTTTGCCGGCAATATGCTTTTCTCAATTCAGAAAATACAGCAATGAATTTTTAAATATTGGAGCTGGTGCAAGAGGTCTTGCCATGGGCAGTGCGCAGGTTGCCACAGCAAGTGATGCCACCGCAGGTTACTGGAACCCGGCCGGGCTTACGGGAGTAAAGGATAACCCCAATTTAAATTTAATGCACGCCGAATATTTTGCGGGTATTGCAAAATACGACTACGCCGCATTGGCGATTCCAGTGGCAGATAATAAAAGAACAATCGGCCTTTCTGTACTGCGTTTTGCCGTGGATGATATACCCAATACACTTTTTTTGGTAGAGCCTGATGGTAGCATTAATTATAACAACATTAAAACATTTTCTTCCGCCGATTGGGCTTTTCTGTTTTCATTTGCGCAAAATATTAAAGCAACTGAAACAAAGAGTATAAGCTTCGGGGCTAACGCTAAAGTTATTTACCGCAAAGTGGGAAGCTTTGCTGCTGCATGGGGTTTTGGTGTTGATGCAGGGCTGCAAATACATGGTAAAAAGGGACATTTTGGTATAGTTGCCAGAGATGTAACCACCACTTTCAATGCGTGGAGTTTTAAGTTTACAGAGCAGGAGAAAGAAGTGTTGTACCTTACTAATAATGACATACCGGTAAAATCTACAGAGCTTACAGCGCCCAGAATATCAGTTGGCGGTGGTTACACATTTGGTAAAAATGTAAAAGTTACACCGGAAGCAAGTTTGGATATAACTTTTGATGGTAAACGTAATACCGTTATCAGCAGCAACCCAATCAGTATCGATCCGCATGTAGGTGTTGAAGTGGGTATTAAAGATGTGTTCTTTATACGTGGCGGTGTTACCAATTTTCAAAAAGCATTGGCAGATGGTGATACCTTAAATCAAAAAAAAGTTTGGATTTATCAACCCAGCGCAGGTGCCGGTTTTAAAATTAAAAATGTAATGGTTGATTATGCGTATACTAATTTGGCTAATCAAAATAACCCATTATACACTCATATAGTTTCGTTAAGGGTAAACCTAGTAAAAAAAGAAAAAAACTAATTAATTATAACAACCGTTATGAAGAAAGTTTTATTAACAGCCGTACTCAGCATTGTATTTGCCTGTGGCTTTGCCCAGTTTAATAACAGCTGGATAAACTACAACAATACCTATTACAAATTTTATGTAGCAAAAGATACTTTGTGCCGCATTCCGCAAGCCACATTGGCAGCAGCAGGTTTGGGGAGTGTGCCTGCGCAGCACTTTCAGCTATGGCGCAATGGCAAGCAGGTGCGGTTATTTACATCAGTGCCATCAGGTACACTGGGTGCTAATGATTTTATAGAATTTTGGGGGGAGATGAATGATGGTAAAGTGGATGCAGAACTGTACCGCAAACCAGAATTTCAGTTAAACACTAAATACAGCCTTTTTACTGATAGTGCCACTTATTATCTTACAGTAAACCCAAGTGGCGGTAACCTGCGTTATACAGCAGGCAATAATCCTGTTGCAGGTAATACGTTACCAGCCGATGCGTATTTTATGCGCCGCATAGAAGTACATTATAAAAACGGGCTTAATGCAGGTAAGGCAAACACTTTGGGTACAACTGATGTATACTCTTCATCTTACGAAGAGAATGAAGGCTGGACAAGTAATGCCGTTTACAGTTGCTGCCATTTAAGCAAATCTGTTTTGGAACTTAATAAATACAATGCCGGCCCGGCAAACAGTGTAACATTTACCGCAACCACAGCGGGCGCCTCACCTTTATATACAAGGGAGATTACGGCTAAATTCTTTAATAATGTAATATTGGGCACCACAACAGTGCCTGCGCCAATGCCTTATTATCAAAGCCGCAGAGATACGGTGAGGGGTTTACCTTTATCAGTATTACCCAGTACCACCCAGCTTGCCGTGGCAATTGGCCCTAAAAATTCATCTAATCCTGGTAACGACAGAATTGTAGTTTCAAATTTTACAGTTACTTACCCTGCCACATTTAATTTTAATAACCTTACTAATTTTTATTTCGAACTTAAAAATGCTGCTGCTGGCAATTACCTGGTAATAACAAACTTTAATAAAGGTGCTGCTTTACCGGTTTTGTATGATGTTAATGCGGGTGTACGGTATGTAGCTGATACAGCCGTTGCAGGGCAAGTACGTTTTGTACTGCCTCCTTCAACTGATACATTACGCCGCTTTAATTTAATGAGCGGGGACGAAAGCAATTTTCGGCCAATTACCCAGCTTACAGCAAAAACATTTGTAAACTTTACCAATACTGCTAATCAGGGAGATTATATAATTATCAGTAATCCGCTTTTGTACGACAATGGCAACGGCATAAACTATGTAGAACAATACCGCCAATACCGCAACACTGCAAACGGTGGTGGTTATAATGCCAAAATTTATGACATTAATGAATTAAAGGAGCAATTTGCATTTGGTATTAAACTGCACCCGGCTGCTATACGAGATTTTATCCGATGGGCAAATGCTAATTTTGCAAGTAAACCAAAATTTGTTTTTTTAATAGGCAGGGCTGTAAACTACTACAGTTACAAAGGCAATGAGTACACCGGCCCCGGAGGTACTTACAATAATAATCTTGATAAAATTGGCTTGGTTACCACCTTTGGTTGGCCAGCGTCCGACATGCAGCTTGCTTGTCATCCAGGCACATTTGTTCCTTTAACTCCAATCGGCAGGTTAGGCGCTGTTAGCGGCAATGAGGTAGGTAATTATTTACAAAAAATGATTCAGTACGAAGAAGCACAACGTTCTGCTGTACAAACCATTAACAATAAAGCGTGGATGAAAAATATCATTCACATAGCCGGAGGTTCCACTGCCGATGAATCAATAAGCTTCTTAGCAAAATTAAACAGCTATGCAGCTATTGCACAAGATACTTTGTTTGGTGCCAACGTGGAAACGTTTAGCAAATCCAGTTCAGGCCCGGTGCAAGAGGCAAGCAGTAACCGTATAAACGAGTTATTTAAAGAAGGTTTAAGTATGGTAAATTATTTCGGTCATTCATCAGCTAATTTACTAGGGTTTAATCTAAGTAATCCAGAAGAGTATCAAAACCAGGGAAAATACCCTTTCATACTTGTTAATGGCTGCCTGGCAGGTAATTTCTTTGAATACGATGTATTACGTGTAGCTGGTAACAAATCACTTTCTGAAAAATATATTTTTGAAAATCAAAAAGGAAGTATTGCATTTTTTGCAAGCACCCACTATGGTATAGAGCCTTTTTTAGATGTGTACGACAATGCATTTTACAGGCAGTTTAGCCAAAAAAATTATGGAGGTACCGTAGGAGAACAGATTCAGACTGTGTTACAGCAAATAGGATCCGATCCGTCTTCTTTAAACGATTATCAGCGTCTGCATTTGGAAGAGCTTACGCTTCATGGAGACCCTGCTTTGCGTATTAACCACCACGCCAAGCCCGATTATGTTATTGAAGAACCTCAAATTAAAATAAACCCATCCGTTATAAGTGTGGCTGATGCAAGCTTTAATCTTAATGTAAGTATGTTCAATATTGGTATGACCATACAGGATTCTATCCGTGTTACTGTTAAACAAAAACTGCCTAACGATAGTATAAAAACGCTATTTAACCAACGAATAGCTGCCATAAAGTATAGAGACTCTGTAGTAATGGTAATACCAATTAACAGAGTAACTGATAAGGGGCTTAACACCATAATGGTTTCGCTTGATACTGAAAATAAAATTTCAGAGCTTTCGGAATCTAACAACACTACCGAAAAGAGATTTTTTATTTATGAAGATGAAATGAGACCGGCTTATCCTGATAATTTCTCCATTGTAAGGCAGCAGAATATTACTTATGCTGCAACAACTGCAAATCCATTGCTGCTGCAAAGGCAATACACTATGGAGATTGATACAACAGAACTGTTTAATTCTCCTTTTAAAAAGTCATATGCTGCCAGTGGTAACGGTGGTGTTATTGAATTTAAGCCAACTAATATTACATTTACTGACAGCACAGTATATTATTGGCGAACAGCAATTACACCAGTTAACAACAGCGCTGTAATATGGAATACATCATCATTTGTGTACTTGCCCTCTTCAACAAGTGGTTGGAATCAGTCGCATTTGTATCAGCATTTAAAGTCTGATTTTATCAATATGTATATCGACAGTGCATCAAGGATACTTAATTTCACCAACCGTGTCTCAAATATTATCTCATCTAACGGAAATTATCCAACAAGTCTGGAGCAGTCATCAGACTTTAGTATACAAGTAAACGGAGCACAGTATATTGAAGGAGGTTGTGGTAATACACGTTTGCTGGTATTTCATTTATTCAATCCTGCGTCTCTGGATCCTGTATTAAATGCCGTTACAGGGCAGCCGGGCAGGTGGGGAAGTATTGCACCATGCGGTACTACAACAGAATATAATTTTGAATTTAATTATGGCGATGTATCTGGAGCGGCGGGAATTGCAGACAGGAAAAAAATTATGGATTTTATGGATTCCATACCCAACGGCTATTATGTAGTAGTGAAAAATGCTACCAGAAACACTGACCTATACCCGCAGGCCAATTACTGGTCATGGCCAAACGATTGGAAAAATGATGGTCCTCCAGGCACTACTTTAAGGGATAAATTATTCAATGCAGGTTTTGCCACAATCGATTCTTTCTACAGTTCAAAAACCTGGACTTTTGCGTACAAGAAAAACGACCCTCTTTACACGCCGAATTATTTTATGACTCAAAATCCTTACCAAAGGCTTTCTTACCAGTTCACAATTTCAGGCCGCAGGGCAGATGGTACTATTACCTCGCCAGTTTTTGGCCCTTCAAAAAAATGGGAGGCTTTACACTGGAGTGGTGGCAGTATGGAAACACCCACTACTGATGCTTCAAAAATTGATGTGTATGGTATTACCAATAGCGGTACCAGTACATTGCTTAAAACAATATCAGCAGCGTCTGACACCACACTCGATTTTATTGATGCTATTCAGTACCCATATGTGCAACTTAAGTATTACACCAGCGATTTTTCTGTAGCCACACCTTATCAGTTGCGTTACTGGCGTATAAATGGACAGGCGGTACCAGAAGGTGCAGTGGCACCAAATATTTTGTACAGTTTTAAGGATACTGTGGAGCAAGGCGAGGTAATAGATTTTAAACTGGCATTTAAAAACATAAGTTCCACTGCATTTGATAGTGCAATGAAGTTTAAATTCACTATCACTGACAATAATAATATACCACACGTTATTGAACTTCCAAAAGGTAAAATAATGGCAGCAGGAGATTCACTTAGTGTTCAATATAAAATTGATACCAAAGATTACCCCGGTAATAATACCTTGTTTCTGGAAGTGAACCCTGATAACAACCAGCCAGAGCAGGTACACTATAATAACCTGTTGTTTAAAGATTTTTATGTGAAGCCTGATAATTATAATCCATTACTTGATGTAACATTTGATGGTATGCATATTCTAAACAGGGACATTGTTTCTGCAAAACCACATATATTCATCAAATTAAAAGATGAAAGCAGGTTTATGGCGTTAAGCGATACAGCTTTACTTAAAGTGCAGGTTATTTTTCCTGATCAGTCGGTACGCAGTTACAATTTTGGAGATACTATGCGTTTTAACCCCGCCAATCTGGCTGCAGGTGATAACAGTGCAAGTATTGATTTTACCCCTTTGTTTCCCGAAAACGGTATATACCAGTTAATAGTTACTGGTAAAGATGTGGTAGGTAATAAAGCAGGTAGTCTTGAGTATAAAGTAAATTTTGAGGTTATTAATAAAGCAATGATTTCAAATCTGCTTAATTATCCCAATCCGTTTACTTCTTCAACAGCATTTGTATTTACATTAACCGGTACCGAAGTGCCGCAAAATATGCGCATACAAATACTTAC